>CALETL010000236.1 GCA_937920485.1 uncultured Phycisphaerae bacterium | reverse complement strand
CGAATCGTTTTTAAATCATCCGGATTCAATCGGATTAGGGTCTGCTTGGATGGGGGAACCGTCTGTAATGCTTGTAAAATAATTTTTTCAATTTCATAATTTCGTTCATGCCGGTCTTTGGCAAGAATTTTAGAAGCAATCTCAATGCTGAGACGCACAATCTGCTCCTTGTGGGAAAGAAACAACTCTTCAGTATATCGCTCAAGGTTTTCGGCGGCCTGCTGCAGGGCATTACACAGCGCATCCACTTGTCCGGGTTCCTGTGACAGTCCCCCTGTGTTTGGGTTCATCTGATTCGTTGACGGGTCCGTCTCTTCGTTAATAACGCGAGCGGATTGAATCGGCATATTCAGTTGTAGACTCACAGCGGTCATGACCAATCTAATCCTCCTCCTCGATAAATTCTAAGTCTCCGGATTTATTGGCGTCACGCAGCGGCTGAATCATTTCCTCGCGAGCCTCTAAAATATCCTTTTTTTTCGGAGTGCCCATGAGGGAAACTTCTTCTTCGATCATTTCTTTCATGCGTTCTGAAATGTTTCCGTTGATCTTTGCGGCAATATTCGCCTCGGCTCCCTGCAGCGCCTTGGCCAACACAGATGCTTCTATCTGTCTCAAAATTTCCTGCAGAGATTTATCTTCAATTCTCGGGATATCTTCCCAGGTTACCATCAGCGCCCGAACCATGTTGGCGGCTTCATTGTCTTTGCCTTCGATTGTTTTCAGAAAAGCATCGCGTTTTTCCTTGCTCAAGCCGCCCAGAACCAATGCGATTTGCCGCAGGTTGGCGCTGGAAGCATCCTCTTCGGGAACCACCTGGCCTACCTGCTGAGACTGCAATTCGACAAGGTGTTTATGGACTGTCTCACCGATTCGAAGGACCGTTTGCCGGGAGACGCTTGTTGGTTGAGCCATCCGCCAGACAGTCATCTGAGCCTTCTGCTCATCAAGGCGGCTTAATACTTCCGTGCCGAGTTTGGGCGGAATTTCAGACAAAACGATGGCGATGGCCTGAGGCGACTCATTCTGAAGGACGGACGCCAGATGGACCGGCGCTGCATCGGCAATGATGACATACGGATCTCGCTGGATCACGGCCTGCTGCATTTTATTTTGCAGTTCAGCCGCCTTTTCTTTTCCTGCGGAATCCTGCAGCAGAGAACTCACAAATTGTTTAATGTGCAATTCCCCGCTCTTCGGACGAGTTAACTCGGTACAAAACTGTCGTGTAATTTCAGTTGCCTGATCGGTGTTCATTTTCCCTTTGAGGTCCAATTCAGACAGTTCCATGGCAATTTTCTGGACCGCTTGCTGCGGCTGACCCTTGAGAAGATCCGTTGCAGTGGCTGTGTCGAGCGTTGTTAGTAACAAGGCCGCTTTTTGAATACCTGTTAGCGTCATGGTTTACGAGTCCTCTGAGAGCCATGATGAAAAGAGTTGCCGTGTCTGTTCGGGATTTTCACGAAGCTGCCAATTAATTTGATTCCGAATTGCTGTTATGGCCTCATTATTCCCACTCGTCAACATCGGGCTTCCGCCGGAGAGAGGAAACGCTTGCGTCGAATCGGAAGCATTTGCCTGGGGACTCGATGCGGCCGTTTGTTTCCCCGCACGGGTAAAGATTTTCAAGACGAGCAATCCACAAACGGCAAAGATTCCCATCGAAGACTGACGCGCAATCTCCGCATAAGGAGCCAGTTTGTCCAATGTCGTCGGCTCGTCATCAAACAACACTACCTGCGGACGGTTAAATGCAACATGCTTGACACTTAGATTGTTGTCAGCGATCAAACTGGGTCCAACAGCAACCCGAACAACCTCTTTTACATCCTCCACTGTCATAATCAGTTCCGTTTCGCCTGCTTCAGCGTTGGTGGTTGCCTGATCGCCGGACTCTGCACCATCGGCCGCAACGACTTTTTCTTTCGCCAGATCAACGATCACGGCCACGGACCAGGCAGAGACCTTACCCGGAACAGTGGCAGTAGTCGTTATGGTTTCCGGGATTTTATTCGTCGTTGTTGTTGTACCGCTTTTTTCTTCATTGCCTGCCTGAGTTTCATTGCCGTTCTCATCATGCGAGGGGTTTTGGATGATTGAGGTTTCGTCGATAATTTCTTGTTCCGCAACGCCTTTATCATAGGTTTTTTTAACGATGGTTTCCTGAGTCATATCAAGTGTGGCCTGAGCGATAACGGTTGCTCGACCCGAGCCCAGGACGGCCTCGAGGGACCGTAAAATATTGCCGCTCATTTCCTGTTCAACACTGGATTTGTAGTCTTTGTAATTATTGGCCCCGGCAACCAGACCGTTTTCTGAAGATTGAGAACTCAACATCCGGCCGTTACTGTCAGTGACGGTAACATGTTCTGATTGAAGGCCTTCAATGGCGCCGGCAACCAGATTTGAAATAGCAGTGACAGTACCGGCGCCGAGTTGGTAGCCGGGTTTCAGGCGGAGCATCACGGAAGCGGTTGCGGATTCGCCTTCTGAAACAAACATCGTCTGTTCAGGGCGAACGATATGAACACGTGCAAATTCGACACCCTCAAACACCTGAATCGTGCGTGCCAGTTCCCCCTGAATGGCCCGGTTGTAGTTCATTTTCTGGACCATCGGGCTGACGCCGAGTTTCTCATTGTCAAAAATCTCATAACCCGGTTCGCCGCTGCGTGGCATCAGGCCGTCGCGTGCCAGGGCCGCGCGTAAGGTATGGATTTGATCGGCGGGGACATAAATACTGGAACCGTTACCGCGGATTTCATAAGGAACATCTTTCTCACTGATCTTCTCGGTGATCTTGGCACTTTCCTCGATATCCAGATTTCCAAACAAAAGCCGCATGTCCGGCTGGGTTGCCCATTTTGTCAATAATGTTCCGGTCAGAACACATGCGATGACGATGGCTGCCAGCAGGGCCTTTTGAACCAGGCCGATCTTACTCCAAATTATATTTATTTTTTCAAACAGTCCTGTACCACCTATCTGTAAATCAGAGTGTTGTTATCGCTGTCGATTCATTAGATTTGCATTCGCATCGTTTCTTTGTAAGCTTCGACGAGTTTATTGCGAACGCCCACGAGCATCTTAAAGCTCATATCCGCCTTAGCCACATCCGCTACAACCGAATTAATATCCTGCTGTTTACCGCTCAGCAGATCGACGATGGACTGGTTGGCCTCTCCTTGCTGATCGTTGACCTTATCAAGAGATCGCTGAACGGCATTTCCAAAATCAACCTTATTGCCCTGCGGTTGCTGTATGGTTTGCGGAGAGGGACGGAGGGCTTCTGTTTTTTGTAGATTTGCAATATTGGGATTAAATTGTACGGACATTTATGACTCCCTATATCTTATCTTAACAATTCCAAACTGCTTTCGACCATTTTCTGATACCGTCTCAGGATGGCCGCATTCGCCTGATACGCCCGGCTGGCCGCATTCAGGTTAACCATTTCAGTCGCCCAATTCACATTCGGCATGGAAACATAGCCGTTTTCATCCGCATTAGGATGGCCGGGCTTAAGCACTTGCTGAAACGGGCTTGGGTCCCTGACAATGTCCTTGATGTCAACACCGCCGACACCGTCATCCGTTTTGGCTTCAAATTCAGCAATCAGTCGACGGTAGGGTTGCCCGTTACCGGCGTCAGTGGTTTGAATGTTAGCCATGTTCGAGCCAATAACCTTCATCTGGCGGCCATAGGCACGCAGCCCTGAAGTGGCGATGTCAATTGTATTGAATGTGTTAGGTTCAACTTTCATCGATTTTGGTTCTTTCTAAATTAGAACTTCATGGCCTCGTTCATTTGCTGATATTTCTTTTTAAGAACCAGCATATAGGTTCTATGTCTCAGGGAGTTCTTGGCCATTTCCCCGACTTCTGTATCCAGGCCCACATCGCTTCCAAACTCATTGATGGGTGTATTCTCGGGTTGAATGACCTCGGTTTTTAAGGTGGCCGGATCAAACGAGCCTTTTTTGCCCAATGCTTTTGCCAGAACGTCATCAAAATTGATTTCCGAACGGCGGAAACCATCCGTATTAATATTCGCAATATTGTTGGCAATGGTCTTCTGTCGCTGGGACTCGGCTCTCATCCCTGCTGTCAGAAGGTCCATTACAGTCGAATCATGAATCACGGTTATTTCTCCAATCATTTTTCGGATTAGATAAAACTACACACCATCAAGATAGCAAGAATTATGCCAAAACCTTGAAACGGTGACATATCCCGCTTTTTCTTGTTGAAAAACGGTGTTTTTTCTCTTTTTTATAAAAACAGGACAGTAAAAGAAGTTTTTAATGCGTTTGTTTTTTAGACAGACTCTTAAAAGGTGTCTAAAAAATAAAAAGATCATTAATATTTCTCGAAATCCTTAAAAGATAGCTTCCAAAGGGATATTTTTTCCGGAAAAGTATGAATAAAAGTGCTATTTCCTCAAAAGGACGATCTGCTTGGAATTTCCCGTATATTTTTTAACTTCATTGATTACAGTAGGTTACAGCTATTTCGTAAAAAAGATAGATAAGGATGGCATATTTTTTGCTCCATTTAAGTGGGTACGTGATATTCAGAAAAGGTATGGGTATAACAGGAGTTTACACGATATGCCGCAAACAACTTCGCTCGCACACATATTGGCGCCGGTTAAAACGGCTAATCAAGCCGCCGGAAACCTTAAATCTTACGGTGAAGTGCATAAATCGAAGCCGAACCGGCCTGATTTGATGACCGACGGTGAGAATGTCGAAAATCCGAGTCGATCTGTCCATACAAAAGGCCGGAGGCCAGATGATTTTGATAAGGTTCTGTCGCGGAAGATTGACGAGCGAAAAGAACCTACACCTGATGAACATTCTCAGGGAAATACGACTTCGACGGAAACACCTGATGAATATTCTCAGGAAAATGCGGTTTCGGTGGAAACGCCTGATGAATATTCTCAGGGAAATGTGGCTTCGGTGGAAACGGGTGATTTTAATCTGACTCAGCATATGTGCTGTTCAGCTCCGGACCAAGGAAATAATCCCCTCGAAAATACAGATGGTCAAAGTACACCTGAGCAGCCTGTCGCTGAAGTAAGCAATCCGTTGAATAATGCAGATACTATACAATTGGCCGCAAATACCGGTGTCATGGGTGAAACAATGAACCCGGTAAACCAAACGAACGGCCAACCTTCTGAGCAGAGCCAAGAGACGACTGTTCAATCGACAGTGCCCCGGGAAGAACCGGTGTCTGTGAAAATCACCGCCGAGGCGGAACTGCCTGTCGATGAAAAACAAGTTCCTGCCCCCAAAATGGCCATGACAGTAAGTGCGGATGTTTCCCGAGACAATGATATCCAGAACAATACTACAGAGAGTAAGCAATTCCAGATCCCTGAGGCGGCAGGACAGATGCCGAAACAACAGAGCGACGAATCGGATTTAGAAATCCGGCCGGTTCGAGCCGATCAGGATAAATCCATTCATCCTGATCTCCAGGCAGTTCTCCGGAGTTCTCGACAGGAACAACAGCAGGGTTTCCGATCTCAGCCAGAAAATTCAGATGCGACGGGTCAATTTCAGGATGAAACTCAGGATATTAAAGATCCAAAGGTGGTTCCATTTGAAGCGGAAACCTTCATTGACGAACAGGATGGAATATCCAAAGGCTTTGAGATACGAAACACACAATCTGTGCTACATAGTGCTGATCCGGCTGAAAACGCTTCTCTGTCCGCATTAGAGGCCCCTGCACGCACAGGAATTCACAGTAATATGAATATGCGACAAGACGAGACAATCAAGCCGGTTGACCAGATACTGCAGCACTTACATTCGATCAGTGTGTCAGGCCCG
>CALETL010000235.1 GCA_937920485.1 uncultured Phycisphaerae bacterium | reverse complement strand
TCAATTAACCACCGTCGGCAAGCGGGCGACGCTGTGGTGCTATGACTATGCGATGGATTTGACCGAACTCGAAAAACGCATCGAGACCATGCCGTTCCGCGGGGTTAAAGGCACGACGGGTACGCAGGCATCGTTTTTGGCCTTGTTTGATGGCAACCACACTAAGGTTAAGCGACTGGATGAGATGGTCGCCAAGGCATTCGGCTTTAAGAATCGCTGTGCGGTGACAGGGCAGACCTATCCGCGCAAGATCGATAAGATGGTTGTGGACACATTGGCCTCAATCGCGCAGTCAGCACACAAAATGTGTAATGACATTCGTTTGTTAGCGAATCTGAAAGAAATTGAAGAACCGTTTGAGAAATCGCAGATTGGTTCATCCGCGATGGCGTATAAACGCAACCCCATGCGGTGTGAGCGCACGACGGGACTAGCCCGGTTGGTAATGAGCTTGGCATCCAGCCCAATGATGACGGCTGCCGAACAATGGCTTGAGCGTACGCTGGATGACTCTGCTAACAGGCGTGTCAGTATTGCTGAGGCGTTTTTGGCCACCGACGGCATTCTGGAGATCATGATTAATGTCGCCTCCGGCATGGTGGTGTATCCGAAGGTTGTCGCCGCAAGGGTGATGAGCGAACTGCCGTTCATGGCGACGGAAAATATTATGATGGCTGGCGTGCAGGCAGGGGGCAACCGGCAGGAACTGCATGAAAAAATTCGTGTCTATTCACACGAGGCCGCGGCACAAGTCAAACAGCACGGCAAGGAAAACGATCTGCTCGACCGACTAAAAGCCGACAAAGCCTTTGCGAAAGTGGACTTCAAAAAAGTCATGAACCCCAAAGCCTATATCGGCAGGGCACCCGAGCAGGTTAATGAATTCATAACCGAAGTCGTAACCCCCGTCCGACGAAAATACCGAAAGGCGTTGAATAAGAATGTTGAGTTAAAGGTTTAAACTGATTTAGAGCGTTGGGATATTAACATGAAATTGATCATTACATTTATTGTTATTCCGATTTGCTTTTTTTCTGGATGTAATGGTGATGGAATCTACATTGGCACAAGCGAGACACCAGAGAAACCAGCTGCTTCAGTCAGTGATCTAACAAAAAGGCACTATAACTGGGAGCCAGGTCAAGAAATCGAACGGATTGGTGAAATTTGGCCATCCAAGTCAATAGGAGGTAACAAATACCATATTAGATGTGATGATCATCGAAATCCTCAGCTTTTGAGTCCAAAACTCGACCAATTGAAGCTGGCACAAGGCACTAAAATCTGGGTTAAAGGTATTATCGAGTATAAGCATTATGAACGCCCCCAAGGTTCATCAGGCATTAGTTGTTTTGTTTACCCGCAAACCGTGTGTTATTTACATGTAGCCGATTTCAGAACAATCGAGGACTTTAAGATTAAAGCGATGGACGAAAATTAGAGGTGGTTTCATAATCGCCTTTCTACGTAAATATCAGCCCGGAAAACGTTGAATTTCATGGATTATTTCTTTTATAATATTTAATCTGTGTAAATCAGCGAAATCCGTGGTTAATAATTGGTATAAAATCATGGAATAATGCAGGAAATGTCAGGAGACATAATGGACAAGGCAACACTTACAGCACGGATTAAGGAAGCATCGTATCTTGAAGGTGATTTTCTCCTTCGCAGTGGCAAACGCAGTAAATATTATATGGACAAGTACCTGTTCGAGACCCAGCCGGATATTTTGAAGGCACTGGGCGCCGAATTCTGTAAGCATCTGACCGATGATGTGACGCTGATCGCCGGAGCGGAGCTTGGCGGTGTGGCCTTGGCCGCGGCGACGGCGATGGAGGCCAACCTGCCGTGGATCATCGTTCGCAACAGTAAAAAGGACTACGGCACCAGCAAAATGGTCGAAGGCGTCTTGAAAGAAGGTGACGTTGTGCTGCTGGTCGAAGATATCGCCACCACCGGCGGGCAGGTGCTGGAAGCGGCCAAAATCATCGCCGAGGCCGGGGCGACCGTCAAAAAGATCGTCTGTGTCATCGACCGCAAGCAGGGCGCCCGCGAGAATATCGAAGGTACCGGCCATGTCTTTGACAGCATTATCACCAAAGACGATCTTGGCATTACAGATTGAGCCATAAAACCGACCTTATAAAATGCCGCAACATTCGTTTGCAAGTGTTCGTAAAGTCGGTATAATATGGGGCTTAGAAATGAATCGTGCGGCGTTCTGATCATGCCGTAACGGCAGACTGAAGGTGTTGTTAGGCACGAGGCCAATATACTTTAACTCTTTTACAGGAAAAAAGTTATGACAGCAGGAACAAGACAGATATGGATTGCTTTGGCGATGCTGGCTTTATTGACGGGAACCGGTTCCGCCGAGACGTATCATCTTAATGCTGAGAACAACTGGAAAAATGTAGCCGAAGATCCGGAAAGCGAGTATCTTCTGGCGATATCAAAGATCAAGCAGCAGCTTCTAACCGGAACCAATGCTGACGTCGTAAGTGCATTGGAAACGCTCAAGGGTGATTTCCCGGACATGGCGGGCAACGAGATAAATTCATATATTGAGGCCGAAACGCTTTATGCTAACGCCAAATGGTACAAGGCCGCAATTGCATACAAGAAATTCATTGACGCCTGGCCGGTCAGTGTGCTTCAGCCCGCGGCGATGGAGCGGGTTTATTCGATTGCGACAGCTTATCTGCAGGGCCAGAAACGCCAATTCATTAAAGTTTTAAAGCTTTCCGCATTTGATACCGGCGTGGATTTAATGCACGATGTTGCTGACCGGGCCGGTAATGGGCCGCTGGCCCTTCGGGCCTTAACCACATTGGCTGAAAGTCAGGAGCAAAAGGAGAAATTTTTGGATGCATTTTTTACCTGGCAGCAGATTGCGGACCAATGGCCCACTGGCGAAACAAGGCAAACAGCCACGTTGCGGATGGCTCAGGCACTCCATGCTTCTTATGACGGGACCCAATATGATTCGACTGTGATTGAAAGGGCACGTTCTCACTTTCAGGATTATAATAACCAGTATCCAGTGGATGCGGCTCGTCTGGAGGTTTCCCAAACATTAAATCTGATCACCGAGCAATTAGCCTACAAGGAATACGAGACCGGCTTTTATTATGAACGCACCGGGAATCCTGCTGCGGCAAACAAATATTACGAAAAAGTTATCAAGGAATGGCCTGGCAGTAAAGCTGCCCAAATGGCCCAGGCACGGATGACGCCGGATGCGGCTTCGCCGATCAAGATGACAAACCGGCGAAGAGTGGTTAATGGAACGAGTCGGTTCTTGGATAACTGGTTTGGTCTGGAGCGGCTGTTCAATCGAAACGAACAAAAAGCTATGGAAGAATAAGGGGCAATACTCGTGAAAAAGATACTAACATCCATTGTTTTTACATTTGTGGCGGCCACTTTAATATCTGTGGCCGGATGCGGTCAGGGCTATCAAAACAGTTGGCCTTATCCGCAGGAAATTCAGACGGTTTATGTTGAAATGTTTGACACAACCAGTTTTCGACGCGGCCATGAATTTACGTTGACCAACGCCATCTGTAAACGCCTGGAAGATAAGACGCCTTACAAGATCGTTTCTGACAGGAATATTGCCGATTCTGTACTCAGTGGGAAAATGGGTATTGGCTCCGCTATTCTGGCAACGGACTATTATTCTGCAAGACCGATCGAAAAGGAAACGTTTATTCATGTGAATGTTATGTGGAAAAACCTTAAAACCGGTCAAATACTGGTTGAAGAAGGGCAGGTCAATGTTGCCACCAGTTATTCACCTCGACTTGGCCAGACGTTCGATTATTCGGTAGACCAGGCGGTTAATAAAGCTGCGATTCGGGTTGTCGAATTAATGGAAACTCCCTGGTAAACTCGATCGACCAAAAAATTAAGCACTATGTGAAAACGGATAACGTTTCATAATTTATAATCACAGGACTCATTTGCTATATGATCAAAAAACAAATGCCACCTCAAAAACCTCTTAAACCGTCAGGCCCCAACCAGCCGATTCCCAGATACAACCGCGGCCCGTTGACTTGGCTGCTGATCGGCTTGGCCATTATGTTTCTTTTGATGACACTGACAAATATGAACCGCGTGCAGTCCCTGAAATTTTCTGAGTTCGAAGACTATGTAGAAAAAAAATATATTGCAACGGCAATCCTGAATGAATCGGGTCGCAAAATCAAAGGTGAGTTTACTGAAACGGCCATCGAAACGCTGAAGATAGACGATAAACCGATAGCGAAGATTTTTGAGGCGCATTACGCTCCGGAAATGCTGCCGGAAAACTATACCCAGTGGCTTAAGGAAAACGGCGTTGGTGAATATGATGCTTCTGCCGAAAGCTGGCTTCCCCAGGTGTTAGTGAGTTTTTTGCCATTTATTCTGTTGATTGGGCTGATTTACTTTTTCTTTATCCGAAACATGAAATCCGGCGGTGGAATGCTGATGAATTTCGGACGCAGTAAGCACAAGATGCAGGGCAAGAGCACCAAGATAACATTTGACAACGTCGCCGGTATCGAGGAAGCCAAAGACGAGGTCGCTGAGATCATTGAATTTCTGAAAAACCCCAAAAAGTTCAAAAAACTTGGCGGACGTATCCCTCGCGGAGTACTGTTAGTGGGACCTCCCGGTTGCGGCAAGACCTTGTTGGCCAAAGCCATTGCCGGCGAAGCCGATGTGCCGTTTTTCAGTATTGCAGGCAGTGACTTTGTAGAGATGTTTGTGGGTGTCGGCGCCAGCCGTGTCCGTGATTTGTTCAAACAGGCCAAAGAAAACGCGCCCTGTATTATTTTTCTGGATGAAGTTGACGCCATTGGAAAAAAACGAGGTCCCGGCGTCGTCAGCGGCGGCCATGACGAACGTGAGCAGACACTGAATGCCATTCTTGTTGAAATGGATGGGTTTGATACGGACGATCAGGTTATTCTCCTTGCTGCGAAAGATTGAATTGTGAAAAAGATAATTACGGTTGCGATCGAAAGATTTTCGGTTTAACAAAGACGTTAAAATTTATTTGCATTAACCAACGCTCAGATAGCA
>CALETL010000234.1 GCA_937920485.1 uncultured Phycisphaerae bacterium | reverse complement strand
TCACGGAAGCGGCCTTGTTTGCCCTTGATCATATCCGTCAGCGACTTGAGCGGACGGTTGTTGCTGCCCAGAACAGGGCGACGGCACCGACTGTTGTCCAACAGCGAATCCACGGCCTGCTGCAGCATGCGCTTTTCATTTCGAATAATTACTTCCGGCGCATTTAGATCGATTAGTTTCTTCAGACGGTTGTTCCGGTTGATGATTCTGCGATACAAATCATTCAGATCACTCGTCGCGAAGTTACCGCTCTCCAGCATCACCAGCGGACGCAGGTCCGGCGGAATAATCGGACAAACATCCAAAATCATCCAATCCGGTGTATTTTCACTGGAATTAATCGCGTTGACAATCTTAAGCCGTTTGGTCAGGTCTTTGATTTTCTGCTTGCTGTTGGTCTCATTGATTGCCTGACGAAGTTCGACGCTGAGTTCATCCAAATTAAGGCCTTGGAGCAATTCCTTAGCAGCTTCGGCACCCATGGAAGCCTTGAAACAGTTGCCGTATTTATTCTGAGCATCCCGATATTCATCTTCCGTCAAAAGTTGCTTGAGTTTCAAAGGACTCTGGCCAACGTCTGTGACCACGTAATCCTGAAAATAGACGATCTTCTCAATATCAGAAGTTTTCATACCCAACAGGGTACTCAAACGGCTGGGCAGAGATTTAAAAAACCAGATGTGCACGACAGGGGCCGCCAGGTTGATATGTCCCATGCGTTTACGCCGGACACGGCTGTGCGTCACCTTGACGCCGCAACGGTCACAAATAATCCCTTTAAATTTGGTACCCTTGTACTTACCGCATGAACATTCCCAGTCACGTTCCGGGCCAAAAATACGCTCACAGAACAAACCGTCTTTTTCCGGTCGATAGGTTCGATAGTTGATCGTCTCGGGCTTGCGCACCTCGCCAAACGACCAGCTCCGAATATCATTCGGGCTTGCCAATGTAATCTTTACCGAACCGTAATCATTTATGCGATCGTAAATTGATTCTACCATTTTCAAACCAACTCCGACTTAATGTCTACTTTTTCCCGTCAACTGCGGGCATTTATATCGCTCCTGTAATCCGTTTCACCGTTATATCGGTGTTGCACCGAGCCGCTTCTTTTCGAGCTGAATGTTCAGGCCCAGACCGCGAATCTCGTTGCAAAGCACGTCAAAGGAGATCGGTGTACCGGCCTCCAGCGTATTCGTACCTTTAACCATCGATTCATATATTTTCGTGCGGCCCTCGATATCATCGCTCTTGACCGTCAGCAATTCCTGCAGGGTGTACGCGGCACCATAGGCCTCAAGCGCCCACACTTCCATTTCTCCAAACCGCTGTCCGCCCGTTCGGGCCTTGCCGCCCAGCGGCTGCTGCGTGATCAAACTGTACGGACCAGTCGAACGGGCATGGATCTTGTCATCCACCAGATGATGCAGCTTCATCATATAGATATAACCAATGGTCACATTCTGATCGAATGGCTCGCCCGTACGGCCATCATAAATACGGGTTTTCAGTCTCGGCGGAATCTCCGCAAAGAGTTCATCCACAGGCGGGACTTCTTTTTTGTCCTCAATTTTCTGAATTCGGCTGCGGATAAATTCGTTGGCCTCTTCAGTCACATTAAAGATATCTTCTTCGGTCGCACCGGCAAAGACCGGGGTCACCGCATTAAAACCGAGCACTTTGCCCGCCCAGCCAAGATGGGTTTCAAGAATCTGACCCACGTTCATACGGGACGGTACACCCAGCGGATTCAGACAGATATCGATCGGCGTGCCGTCTTCAAGGAATGGCATGTCTTCGACCGGCATGATCTTGGCGATAACACCTTTGTTTCCATGACGGCCGGCCATCTTATCACCGATCGACAGGGTTCGCTTGGTTGCGACATAAATCTTAACCATTTCAAGAACACCGCTCGGCAACTCATCACCATGCTTCATGGAATCGATCTGCTGTTTTTTCTCTTCCTGCAGAACCACGACCTTGGGCCAGTACTCATCAACAATCTTTTGAGCATCGCCACGGACTTTCGCGGGTTTGATCCATGAGATATCAAACTCTTCGATCTGCTCGTAAAGAACATCATTGTCATCGCTGGCACCAACTTTCTGGCGTGTATTCGGATCAACCACCTCGATCCCAAGGGTCTCATGAACCTCGTCCATCATCTGCCGGAACACATCACATTCCTTGCCAACGAAATCTGCCTCAACCTGGCGCATCTTGTCTTTCAGTGCCTTCCGCTGTTCATCCGTTTCAGCGGCACGGCGTTTGAAGTGGCGTGTTTTAATGACAACACCTTCATAGCCGCTGGGCACTTCCAGCGAATCATTTTTCACATCTTCGCCGGCTCGTCCAAAGATCGCATGAAGCAGTTTTTCTTCGGGTGTCAGTTCTGTTTTACTCTTGGGAGAAACCTTGCCCACGAGAATATCATCCGGGCCTACGCGTGTCCCTTCACGGACAATGCCGTACTCATCAAGGTTGCGCAGCGCCTTTTCGCTGACATTGGGGATATCGCGGGTAAATTCTTCACGCCCGAGTTTTGTTTCACGAACTTCAACACTGAAAGTATCAATATGTACACTTGTGAAAGCGTCTTCTTTAACCAGTTTCTCGCTGATTAAAATCGCATCCTCAAAATTGTAGCCGTCAAACGGAACAAATGCGACCAGCACATTTCTGCCCAATGCAAGACAGCCCTGACTGGTTCCGCCGCCGTCGGTGATAATCTGTCCCTTCTTGACTTTTTGCCCCAACTCAACAATCGGTTTTTGATTCAGGCAGGTCCGCTCATTCAAACCGACGAATTTATCCAGCAGATACTCTTCGGTCTTATCAATGACGATATGTGTCGCGTCAACCGCAGTCACGGTACCGGAGGTACGGGCCTTGGTAACCATACTGGAGTTCTTGGCCACTTCCACTTCCATACCTGTGCCCACCAGCGGCGGCTCGGTATTCAGCAGCGGCACCGATTGACGCTGCATGTTCGAGCCCATCAACGCACGGTTTGCGTCGTCATGCTCAAGGAATGGAATAAGAGCCGCAGAAACACCGACTGTCTGCCGCGGCGAAACGTCCACATAGCTGACCTCGCTGCCGTCGCACTGAGTCAGGTCGCCCTCTTTACGAGCTAAAACCAAACCATCCTGCAACTTGTTCTTTTGGGTATCAACCATGCTTGGCGGAGCAAAGATCGCCTGCATCTCCTCATCAGCACGCAGATAGACAACGTCGTCGAGTAACTTTTTATTTTTTACTTTCCGGTACGGAGTGATCAAAAAGCCGTATTCATCTACCTTGGAGAAAATACCCAGCGATACGATCAGACCAATATTCGTACCTTCAGGTGTTTCAATCGGACACACTCGGCCATAGTGGCTGATATGCACATCACGCACTTCAAAACCCGCACGCTTACGGTTCAGACCACCCGGTCCTAAAGCGCTCAAACGCCGTTCATGGGTCAACTGGCTCAGAGCATTGGTCTGATCCACCACCTGGCTCAGTTCGCCGCGACCAAAGAAGAAATCGATACTGGAAGAAACGCTCTTGCTGTTGACCAGATCAGCCACGCGGGCAATGTCTTCCGGGCTCTTCATGCTCATCCGTTCCTGCACGGTACGGCGAAGTTTCAGCAACCCCTTACGAATCTCACCGGCAGCTAATTCATCGATCGTCCGCAAACGGCGGTTACCCAGATGGTCAATATCATCGACCTCGCCCTGATTATTTCTTAACGTCAGGATATACTTCATTGTATGCAGGAAGTCTTCCGAACACAGCGCCATATCCGCAAGATCGACATTAGTACCGAATTTGCGGTTCAGACGAAAACGACCGACCTTGCCCAGACGGTACCGGTTGGTGTCATAGAATTTTTCTTCAAAGAGAGCCTTCGCTTTATCCGCCTGAGCCGGATTTCCCGGACGAAGCCGGGAGTAAATCTTCATCAGGGCCTCTTCGTGACTTTCCGCCGTATCTTCAGCCAGTGTATTCAACACCAGCACATCCGGCATCTTGGCGATGACTTCCACCGAATCCAGCTCACTGGCCTGAATCGAAGCCACAGCGTCGCCGATCTGGCTGCCTGCTTCAACCAGAATCTCGCCGGTTTCCGTGTCCACGATCGGCCCTACCGACCACATCGTCGGGTCGAGTTTCTTGACCTTGACGGATTTGGTTCCATAGAACATCCGGATCAAATCTTCGGTCTTGCCGTATTTTTCATCCATTGCCCGCAGGAACGTCGTCGCGGGGATCTTGCTGGACTGATCGATGCGAATCACCAGTATGTCTTTTTTGGTCACCGTCATCTCGATCCAACTACCGCGTTCGGGAATGATTCGCGCGCCATGCAGGATGCGGTCGCCGTCTTTACTGTCAACGACAAAGTCCACACCGGGACTGCGGTGAAGCTGATTAACGATCACACGCTCAGCACCATTAATGATAAATTCACCGCCGCCGATCATGACGGGAATTTCACCCAGATAGATCGCCTGTTCGGCAATATCATCAGCATCCTGTCGTTTGAGCCGGCAATGCACTTTTAGCGGATAGCCGTAGGTCAGACGAAGTTCGCGGCACTGTTCGAGTGTGTATCGGGGTTTCTCCAGTTCATACCCAAGATACTCCAGTTCCATCGTCTTATCATAGCTGATAATGGGAAAGATTTCCCGGAACAATGCTTCTAAGCCCGCGTCTTTGCGCTTTTTAAACGCTGCTTCGGTCTGTAAAAACCGGCCGTAGCTTTTTAGCTGCACCTCGATCAGGTCCGGCACTTCTATCGCATCATCGATCTTACCGAAATTCCGGATGGTACGTGATTTCATTCGACCTGTCTCCATTAAGACATGTTTTTTTTCATCCTGTCTGACACAATTCAAAAGGCAAACCGGGAAACAGCTCCCCGGTCGCCCTTGCATTTTTAATGATGTCAAACAGCTTCATAAGTTTGGTTTAATCGCATCTTGTGAACGAAACCAAAATTACTCAACAGCAACAACCGCACCGGCCGCTTCAAGTGCAACTCTGGCTTCGTCAGCTTCTTCCTTGCTGACATTTTCCTTAACAGCCTTGGGAGCAGCATCGACAACGTCCTTAGCTTCTTTCAGGCCAAGACCGGTCAACGCACGAACTTCCTTGATCACCTGGATCTTCTTGTCGCCGATTTCTTTGAGAATCACGTTGAAGCTGGTCTTCTCTACTTCGGCTTCTTCGCCGCCACCGGCCGCGGGACCTGCAACCATAACCGCACCACCGGCTGCCGGCTCGATACCATGTTCTTCCTTGAGATAATCCGCCAATTCCTTGGCCTGCATCAGTGTCAGGGCAACGATCTTATCGCCCAGTTCTTTGGTTTCTGCACTAAATGTTTTTTCTTCCGACATTATTGACTCCTATAACTCATTGTGTTTCGCGGTAGCCGGACTACGCCGTCCGTTTAACCCGTCGGGACAGCCCCGAAACAACCATATTCTCTCAATTATTAACTACGCTGCTTCTTCGAGCTTCTCGATCAAGCTCTCGACACAACCGGCGATCACGCCGCCCGGGCCGAGCAATGCACCGGCCACATTCGAGCCCGGCGTAAGAACAAGTTGAGCAACCTGACCCTGCAACTCTGCACGGCTGGGCATCTTGGAAAGGGCCATTGCTCCGGCGCCATCCATTACGGTACCGTCCACATAAGCGCTTTTAAGGTCGATGGCTTTGAACTTCTTCGACAAACTGACAAGTTCCTTGGCAACATCAACCACGCTGTCCCCGCCGTAAGCAACGGTACATGGCCCGGCCTCGAAAATCGAACAGGCATCATTCATCTCCATCTTCTGCAGAGCCAGACACATCAGGGAATTTTTGACAACCGTCATACGAATTCCCTTTTCTTTCAACTCACCACGCAGAATGTTGTTTTCAACGCCGCTGATTCCTGTCGTATCGACCACGACAAACTCACTGACGCCGTCAAATTTCTTCTCGTATTCACTCTGAACTAAGCTTTTTACAAAATAACTCATATTCTCACCTTTTTATCTTTTGAAAGCCAACCGGCTTCGGTTCTTTCTACGATACAATAGACAGATCAACGAACACACTCGGACTCATCGTCGCGGTCAGGCAGATCTTTTTGACATAGGTCCCCTTCATCGCTTGTGGTTTCATCTTTTTGATATGGTCGATAAACGCCTGCGCATTTTCCGCAAGCTTACCATCATCAAAACTGAGTTTGCCAACCACGGCATGAATGTTACCACCGGCATCATTACGGAATTCGACCTTGCCGGCCGCAAACTCTTTGATAGCTGTCACCACATTCGGTGTTACCGTACCGTTTTTCGGCGAAGGCATCTTTCCCTGCGGGCCCAGAATACGACCCAATTTTCCGGCTTTCCCCATCACCTTGGGTGATGCGATCGCCACATCAAAATCCATCCAGCCATCGGATATTTTTTTGATTAACTCATCACAACCGGCCTCGATTGCCCCGGCGGCTTTCGCCGCTTCTGCATCGGAATCCTCACAAAAGGCGATAACTTTGCGCGCTTTTCCGATCCCATTTGGAAGCGAAATCGCTCCACGGATCATTTGGTCGGCCTGCTTGGGGTCGATCCCCAAATGCATCACGCACTCAACAGTCTGATCAAATTTGGTCGAGCCAAACGTTTTGACTTTTTTAACTGCATCTTCCAAAGGCAACGATTCAGCGATGGCCTTTTGTGCGTCTGCATTGTAACGCTTGCTTCTTTTTCTCATGATTTACCTCGCGAAATTAAATTTCTGATTTTCGCTCCCACTGCAAAGCCGTGGTCAGCACTCTAATTAATTATCCCTCAACGTCAATGCCCATACTGCGGGCCGTACCTTCAATGATAAGATCCGCCTGATCGAGATCGTATGCATTGAGATCCTTAAACTTCATTTCAGATATCTTTCGGACTTGGGCCTTGGTCACGGTGCCGACCTTTTCCTTATTGGGAACACCGCTGCCTTTGGCCAGTCCGGCCTCACTCTTGAGCAAAACCGCTGCCGGCGGGCTTTTGACGATAAAATCAAAGCTGCGATCCCCATACACGCTGATCTCAACCGGAACCGTCATACCGTTCATATCTTTGGTCCGCTCATTAAACTGCTGAACAAACTGACCAATATTAACACCATGCTGGCCCAATGCCGGCCCGATCGGAGGAGCCGGAGTCGCTTGTCCGCCCGGTGCTTGTAATTTAATTTTTCCAGTAACTTCTTTTGCCATCGTATTTCTCTCTATTTAAATTCCCTGTATACCTGTATACTTACATACCTGTATACTTGCACTATACTTTTTCGATCTGCCAGTATTCAATATCCAATGGTGTACTGCGACCAAAAATCGTTACGATTACTCGTACCATGCCGCGTTCACCATCAATCGTATCCACAACACCCTCGAAATTCTCAAAAGCGCCTTCGCGAATCTTGACCACATCGCCTTTTTCAAATTCCATTTTAATATTCGGCGTCTCTTCGGGTTTTTCAATTTCCTTCAGCATCTTCGCGACGTCCGTATCCCGCATCGGCGTCGGAACACCTTCGGTCCCGATAAAGTCGCCCACGCCCATCGTTTCCTTGATAACATACCAGACATCATCAGGAACCCGGCCGTCCTCTTTTGGTTCCACTTCCATAAACACATACCCCGGGTACAGCTTGCGTTTAAAAACGCGCTGCTTACCGGCACGGATCCGTTTGATCTGCTCGGTAGGTACCACAATCCTGCCGACACCTTCCACAGCTTCAACCTGCATTTTCCGGGCCAGCGTTTCCCTGACCTGTTCTTCTTTATTGGAGGCAACTCGTAAAACGTACCATTGCATAAAAGCGTATCCCTTCCAATGGTCTGGATGCTTAAGTTTAATATAGATTCACAACTTCACTAAAGAACAGCCGAAACCCAAGATCAACAACACCTAACCCGGTAGCCATGATCGCAACCACTGAAATCACGATCAGCGTCGAGGTGACAATCTCTTTCCGGCTGGACCAACTGACTTTTTTGATCTCACCTTCGGCAGCGATCAGAAAATCCGCAATCGTCGGGATATTACTCAACCAATAAATAATGGCCCCGAAAACAGCACAAACCAGTGCCGGTACCAATGTGTCCAGCCAGGGATTGTCCGAAACCTGCAGTTTCTCGTGCAATCTCCAACAACCAATAGCAACAATCGCCAGCAATACCATCGCGGTCCACAACCGTGAGTTCTTTCCCTGGCCTCGTTTATATATTTTCAAGTTCATAGCGTTGCCACTTTCACTTCGATTGGTTATCTCATTAAGGGCTCCAAAGGCCTCCGTCTTAAACAGGTCAGGAGGGAGTCGAACCCGCAACCTTCGGTTTTGGAGACCGATGCTCTGCCAATTGAGCTACTGACCTCTGAGGGTTATTTACGACGGATTTTATGCTCCGTATGTTTACGCTCCCGCTTGCAGAATTTCTTTAATTCGAATTTCGGAGTTCCGCCCTGGACATTCACTTCCGTACGGTAATTACGATCGCCGCACGCTTTGCATTCCAGCCAGACATACTCTCTTTTTTTTGCTTTAGCCATTACTACAGGACCTCTCTGATAAAACACAGCGACCTTTCTGCAGTACAATCACACAGAAAGGACTCAAAAAGGTACCGTGTCAAAAACACGGCACCTTATGGCTTTATTTTAATAGGGTTACTCAAGAATCTTTGTGATAACACCGGCACCCACGGTACGTCCGCCTTCACGAATTGCGAAACGAAGACCGTCTTCCATCGCGATCTTAGAGATAATCTCGCCGGTCATTTCGATGTTGTCGCCGGGCATACACATCTCAACAGCCTTACCTTCACGGCTCTTGATCTCAACGATCGCACCGGTTACGTCTGTTGTACGGAAGAAAAACTGGGGACGATAACCCGGGAAAAACGGGGTATGGCGACCCCCCTCTTCTTTCGTCAATACGTAAACCTCAGCAACAAATTTGGTATGCGGAGTAATGGTGCCGGGCTTAGCCATAACCTGGCCGCGCTCCAGTTCATTCTTTTCAACACCACGAACCAGCAGGCCAACATTGTCACCGGCCTGGCCGTCTTCCAGTGTCTTGTTGAACATCTCAACACCCGTAACAGTCGTCTTGCGGACTTCATCGCTCAGACCAACGATTTCAACTTCATCACCGATATGAATAACACCACGCTCAATACGACCGGTACCCACGGTACCGCGGCCCTTGATGCTGAACACGTCTTCAACCGGCATCAGGAAGTTCTGATCGACGGCACGTTCCGGAACCGGAATGTATTCATCGACAGCCGCCATCAGTTCATCAATGGAGGCACAGGCTTCTTCGTCTTCACCTTCAGAATTCATAGCAGCCAGAGCCGAGCCCTTGATGATCGGAATCTCGTCGCCGGGGAACTCATACTTATCCAGCAGTTCACGCAATTCCATTTCAACCAGATCGATCAGTTCAGGGTCATCCACCTGATCCACCTTGTTCATGTAAACAACAATCTTCGGCACGTTTACCTGACGAGCCAGAAGGATATGTTCGCGTGTCTGAGGCATCGGACCATCGCTGGCAGCCACAACAAGAATCGCACCGTCCATCTGAGCGGCACCGGTGATCATGTTCTTGACATAGTCAGCGTGACCGGGACAGTCCACATGTGCATAGTGGCGGTTTTCGGTTTCATATTCAACGTGAGCGGTGTTAATGGTAATGCCACGTTCCTTTTCTTCCGGAGCATTGTCGATATCATCGAACTTCTTGGCCGTCATGCCCGATGCCTTGGCCATACGCATAGTAATGGCCGCGGTCAGAGTGGTCTTACCGTGGTCAATGTGTCCGATCGTACCAATGTTCACGTGCGGTTTGGTTCTTTCAAATACAGCCTTAGCCATTTGTCAATAACCTCCTGATATTCTTGTTTAATTTGCCAGGTTAACTTTTCTTTTTATTTTGAATTTGTTTACGTTTTATAAATTATCCGGCCAACACGGTCGCAGCGTTTCTTCTATTGCCGCTTGCCGGTTACACACTGTCAGCCCTGTTACACACTTTAGCTGCTGACGAGATTTGAACTCGTGACCTCGTCCTTACCAAGGACGCGCTCTACCGACTGAGCTACAGCAGCAGATTAGCTCAAACCGCGGTATCAGCATCAATAATCGCAAACTCCACCTATCCCAAATAACACATAACAGTATACTTAAGGGTAGAGATTCCCTGCCTTACCGCAAGAGCAAAGAGAAGAGTATATCTATCTAAAAGCAGAAGTGCAAAGAGAAAAAAAGTGATTTTTCAGAAAAAAATGAAAATTATTGGCTCTATGTCCGTAATTCTTAACCCGGCATCATTGAGCCGCAACTCCTTCTTCAGCAGGAAACTCATTCACATCAGGCGGCACTAATTGCCCGTTTAATGATTCAATCAAAGAAGGCCAATTGGTATGTTCGCCCGAAGGGATTTCACTTATCCTTTTTAACATAAATGACTTACGGTCACTCTCAACAGCTTCATCTGAAAAATATTCCTCTAAAACAAGCTTCAATGGGCTCGTGTCGGACAGGTCTCCTTTTTCCAGTTCCGCCGCAAGCATTAAACAAGCCCGTTCAGCAGCATTCGAATAGAGCAATATCTTCAAGACAGAAGCGTTCGAATCGGACGAAAAACGATTAACAGATGGATCGTAACCGATTTTATCCAAATAGGTTAGGGCTTTATCCCACGCTTTTTGACCAACCAGCAGGGATAGGATTTCCTGCTGGATTTGAACCTGTAATGTCTCATTTTTCTCAGCGGCAGCTTTTTGCTCTGCAATCTCAAGGACTTCACGAACATTTTCAGCCGTAACTCCATCAGAAGTTTCTAATGTCGGCAACCATTCCATTAAAAATCCTGCTTTTTGACGCTGGCAAATGCTTTTGATGGCCCCCCAAACCTGTTCGTTGTGTCCATTAACAGTCAGTGCTTCAAGAAGCCATCCCAAATCCGATGCATCACCTGTTTGACCCGCTAAATCGATCACAACCTGTTGGACCGCCAGGTTTTCGTCATCCATAAGGCCCTTTTGTTTAAATAGCTCAAGTGCCTTGACCTTATCAACATAGGAAAGCCCTTTGGCTGCGGCCAATCGCAAATCATCATTATCCTGAATCGTTAACCCCTCTGTAAAATAAGGCTCATACAAAATGCACGCCTGCGCCTTCGCCCCGCCCTGCCCGCAAAGATGAGCCAAAATCGACAGCAAACCCGCGCGAAGCGTTTCGCTCTCAGAGATGGATTTCTGGTATCGGACACTAAGCATTGCAAGGTAGGACTCTATCGAATTACTGCTTAAGTTGTTTAATTCCAATATCTTACGTATCACGTCCGCCCCTTTTATCGCTGCGTCCGTGGAATCTGAGCGGAGATAGTTGGCCGCGATCTCAAGTGTCCGGCCTTTGATTTCCGCAGACAGTTCAACAGGTGAATTCGGGGAAAAAGCATAATAACAGGCCTCGCCCAACGCCTCAAACATCGCCAATCGGACTTCGACATCAGTTTCCTGATCAAACTGCGCCAACAGGACTTCCGCCGGGTCCAGATCACTTTTCTCCTTTAAGAATTTTGCCGTTCGAAGCCGAATGTCCCGTGACGCATCTGAAAGCATCAAAAATATTTTCTTTTTCAATTCTTCATCGACATCCGGGTACTTTGAGGCCTTGTCCAGCGACCAAAGACGCTCCGGAGGCAGTTCAGAATCCATCATCTCTAAAATTACCTTGCTTCGACTCTCCTCATCCAGCATCTCATAATGCCTATCCATCAAAGAAAGGTATAATTTTTGCCAGCGATCCCGCTCTGCCTGAACCTGACGCAACTTCACCTCCTGGCGAAGCAACCGCTCACGTCGAATTTCTTCCGGGCTCTTCTGCTGAAGTTCAACTAAAATATCCGACCACACATCCCGACTGGTTCCTACCGGAATCCCGAATGCTTCTTGCAAAGCCGCTTCCGCCGCCTTTGCAACTTCAACATCTGAATCGTCCAACAATCCGATCAACCCTCGCAAAGCCGACGGCTCGGGACGCAACTGCAACGCATAGACAGCGTTTATTCGGATATCTGACGTAAGCTCTTTATTGTTAATAACTTGCATCAGTGAATCCGCAATCTCAGAATAGTCAAACAGCAACATTGCCTCGGACGCCAGTTGTGCCTGTTCCGGCAACGTACTTTGCAGAATCTCCAACAGCGGTTCTCGGAAAAACTCAAGAGAATCGATCGTCTGGCTCATGGCACGACTTTTAATTAACGCTTTACAGACGGCCTGGCGTGCAAGAGGGTTATCATCGGATTTCAGGGCCGAAAGCAGAACATCCCG
>CALETL010000233.1 GCA_937920485.1 uncultured Phycisphaerae bacterium | reverse complement strand
AGCTTTGTCCGGTTCGGCTACCGTTATCAAAACTGTCCCCTTTAAGGGTAAAGGCTGTTGAGTTGCTTCCTGAGCCTTAGAGAAAGCCAGGCCATATGAATCAGCCAACCCTAACACTTCGCCTGTTGAACGCATCTCAGGCCCAAGCACGGGGTCAACTTCCTGGAACATATTAAATGGGAAGACCGCTTCTTTTACACCGAAATGAGGAATCGGTTTTTGCTTTAAGTCCAAATCGGCGAGTTTCTTGCCAAGCATAATCTGTGTCGCAGCCTTTGCCATTGATATTCCACAAACCTTTGAGACCAGGGGGACTGTTCTTGAGGCGCGAGGGTTCGCCTCCAAAACATAAACTTTGTCTTCAGCGATGGCGTACTGCATATTCATCAGACCGACAACATTCATCTCGGTCGCTATTTTTCGGGTATACTCAGAAATCGTATCAATATGTTTTTGCGAAATTGATACCGGCGGAATCACACAGGCTGAGTCGCCGGAGTGTACGCCGGCCAGTTCAATGTGTTCCATTACCGCCGGGACAAAGGCATCGGTTCCATCAGCGATGGCATCGGCCTCAGCCTCAATAGCATTCACAAGAAACCTATCTATCAGAATCGGTCTTTCCGGCGTCACGTCCACAGCAGCAGCAACATACTCACGCAGCATCGCTTCATCATGAACTATTTCCATGCCCCGGCCGCCGAGAACATAAGAAGGCCGGACCATCAGGGGATAGTCGATTCGCTTGGCGATTTTCAGCGCCTGGTCAAGATCGCTAGCCATACCGGATTCAGCCATTGGAATCTTAAGTTTTTCCATCATCTCCCGGAATCGATCACGATCCTCTGCCAAATCAATCGTTTCCGGAGAGGTGCCAATTATCTTAACGCCAGCCTCTTCAAGTTGTCGTGCTATATTCAACGGCGTTTGCCCGCCAAACTGGGCAATAACCCCTTCGGGTTTTTCTTTTTCATAGATGCTCAAAACATCTTCGACAGTCAGGGGCTCAAAATACAGCTTATCCGATGTGTCGTAGTCCGTCGAAACCGTCTCGGGGTTACAGTTAACCATAATTGTTTCCAACCCCTCCTCCCTTACGGTGAACGCAGCATGGACACAACAATAGTCAAATTCAATCCCCTGCCCGATCCGGTTTGGGCCACCGCCGAGGATCATGATCTTACGGTTATTGGTTACGCTTACCTTATCCGGCGCATTGTATGTTGAGAAATAATAGGCCGCCTCTTCTACACCACTGACCGGCACCGGTTCCCACCCTTCAACAACGCCAAGCTTGATCCTCTGTTGGCGAATTATCTCTTCGCCGATTCCGAGAATCTGTGCAAGATAGCGGTCGGCAAAACCATCTTTTTTGGCCTGTACCAAAAGGTTGTCAGGGATTGATTTGCCTTTATACTTCAACAGTTTTTCTTCACATTCTACCAGTTCCGCCATTTGTTCAATAAACCATGCTTTAATGTGCGTTTTTTCATGCAGGAGTTCGACGGTTGCTCCCTTGCGAATTGCTTCATACATAATAAACTGACGTTCGCTGGTAGCCGTGCTGACGCGTCTCATCAACTCATCAAGTGGAAGTGTATTGAAGTTTTTCGCAAAACCGAGCCCATGTCTTCCGTTTTCCAGGGAACGAATGGCTTTATGCAGGGCTTCCTTGTAATTTTTACCAATGCTCATTACTTCACCGACTGCTCGCATTTGTGTGCCGAGTCTGTCTTCGGCACCTTTGAACTTTTCAAAGGCCCAGCGGGCAAACTTAACCACAACATACTCACCTGAAGGCGTGTATTTATCGAGTGTGCCATCCCGCCAGTACGGAATCTCATCGAGCGTAAGGCCACCGGCCAACATTGAAGACACCAACGCAATCGGAAAACCTGTGGCTTTTGAAGCCAGCGCTGATGAGCGTGATGTTCTGGGGTTAATTTCAATGACCACGACACGGTCGGTTTCAGGGTCATGTGCGAATTGTACATTGGTGCCGCCAATGACCCCAATCGCATCCACAATGTCATACGAATATTTCTGGAGCCTTTGCTGCAATTCTTCGCTGATCGTCAGCATGGGGGCTGTGCAGTATGAGTCGCCGGTATGGACGCCCATCGCATCAACATTTTCAATGAAACAGACCGTTATTTTCTGGCTCTTTGCATCCCTGACAACTTCCAGCTCCAGCTCTTCCCATCCGAGAACAGATTCTTCGACCAGGATCTGGTGAACCATGCTGGCCGCCAGCCCTCCAGCGGCGATCGTTCTGAGTTCATCAATGTTATAGACCAACCCCCCGCCAGTTCCTCCCATTGTATAAGCGGGGCGAATGACGACAGGATAACCCAAGTCATTGGCTATTTTTTCAGCTTCTTCAATGGTGAACGCTGGCGCACTCTTTGCCATTTCAATACCCAAGCTATCCATCGTCTTTTTGAATTCGATCCGGTCTTCGCCGCGTTCGATAGCATCCAGCTGGACGCCGATGACTTTGACGCCGTACTTATCGAGTACACCTGCCTTTGCCAGTTCCGAAGACAAATTCA
>CALETL010000232.1 GCA_937920485.1 uncultured Phycisphaerae bacterium | reverse complement strand
GGCCATATCGTTTCATTTTTTTATAAAGCGTGGTTCGATTGATACCCAACGCTTTTGCGGTGTCCTGACGATTCCAGTTGTTTTCTTTCAGGGCGGCATGGATAATCGCACGTTCAGGACCTGCCAAAGCCTGTTTAAGGCTTTGCTCGCCATAATTTGTGTTATTTACACTTTGACAGTATTGGATAACTACGGGCGGAAGATCATCTATGTCAATTAACGGTCCTTTACTTAAAAGCACGGCTCGCTCAATAACATTTTCCAGTTCACGAACATTACCCGGCCACGGATAGTTCTGGAGGCACTGTAATGCCCGTTCCGTCAGCCCGGATTTATTACGGTTTTGGCTTTCACAGAACTGAACGATGAAATGATTTGCTAATAAGGGCACATCACTGATTCGCTCAGCCAGGGCCGGCAGGTCAACAGCGACAACATTAACGCGGTAATAAAGATCTTCACGGAAGTGTCCCTGTTTGACCTGTTCGGATAGATCCTGGTTGGTTGCGAGAATCACGCGCGTGTCAATGGTGATCGTCTTATTGCTGCCGACAGCTTCGAATTGACGATCCTGCAGAACACGTAACAACTTTACCTGCATGGAGGCTGAGGCGGTTGACACCTCATCCAGGAAAATCGTTCCGCTGTCGGCGGCCAGAAATTTGCCTTCTTTTTCATTGATCGCGCCTGTAAAGGCGCCTTTGACGTGCCCGAATAATTCACTTTCGAGAAGTGTTTCAGGCAGTGCCCCACAACTGACTTCAACGAATGGTTTATCATGCCGAGCTGACTGGTAATGAATTGCCTTTGCAAGTAAACTCTTTCCGGTTCCGGACGGTCCTGTCATCAGAATGGTTGTCTTGCTCTCTGCTACGGCTTCGATCAATTCAAAAATGCGGGCCATTTTGTGGTCTTGGCTAATCACATTATTTAAGCTGAATTTGCTTTCAAGTTGCTGGCGAAGCTGCTGATTTTCGTTCATCAGAAGTTGTTGGCGGCTTGCACGCTCTACGGCCAGCAGGAGATCATCGTCAACAATAGGCTTGGTCAGATAGTCATAGGCCCCTTTCTTGATTGCTTCAACGGCGCTTTCGATCGTTCCATAACCGGTGATCATCAGGACGACAGTGCGGGGGAAGTTTTCTCGAACAAGATCAAGAATTTCAAATCCATCTCCGTCCGGCATATTCACATCGGTGATTATCAGGGCAAATGATTGTTCTTTGAGTCGCTGTTTGGCCTCAGAGACGCTGCTGGCACCTGTTGTCTCATAGCCCTCGATACCGAGAAACTCACACAAAGAATCTAAAATAATACGGTCATCGTCCACGATAAGCATATTGGGCTTGGGCATTTATAGACTCCTAGCAGAATTTAGATGATGCAAGGGAAGGTGTACAGTGAACAGTCCACCACCTTCCGATGCGTTTTTAGCTGTGATGCTGCTGTCGAGTTTGGCAAGAATGTCTCGGCAGATAGCAAGCCCCAGGCCCGTTCCCCGTCCTTTGGGCTTGGTGGTGTAGAAAGGTTTGAATATATCATCAATTGTGTCCGGTTCAAGTCCGGGGCCGGTATCAAGAAATTCGATTTGCCATTCTTTTTCAGCCTGACGAATCGTAATGGACAGTTGTCCCTGCCCCTGCATAGCATCTGAAGCGTTTTTAATCAAATTACAGAAAACCTGGAACAGAGAGTCACTTTTTAGATGAGGAACAGGATCGGTATACTCACGGTTCAATTGAACATCAATGTTGCGAAGGGGGAATTCCAGTGCCCGCAGTGCGTCGTCAAGAAGTTTATCAACGGCGCATGTTTCAAATGCCAGATGCGTACTTCGTGAAAATTCGAGCAATTCAGTGATAATCTGTGTCATTCGCTGCAAGCCCTCGCGGCAATGCAGCAGATAGTCCGTTGCCTTGCCGGGCTGACCTTTTTCGATTGTCCGCAAACTCAGATTAACATATCTCAATATACCATCGAGAGGGTTATTCAGTTCATGGGCAACTTTGCCCGCGACTTTACCAATAGAGATCAATCGCTCTGCATGAGCCAGTTCCTGTTCGATATCCAGTTTCTCTGTAATATCGTATAAAGCAATCGTTCCCCCGATAATTGCATTGGAATGCAAATCCAAAATCGGGATACATGTGATATTCAGTAATTTCTGGCGACTATTATGGCTGTATTTAACGGTACCAAATTCCGCTTTTTGCCTGGTTTGGAGTGCGGATTCAATTAGCTCTTTCCAGTTTTTCCATATACTGATATCGGTGCCGCAAGCGATTGTTTGGTCAATCGTAGACTCAAGGCAAACCAATCCGCTTACTAATGGGGTGAAATCGACAATCTGCATAGTTTTATCAAAGGAAATAAAGCCGAGTTGCAGCGAACCGGCAATGGATTTGCATAGATCATCAAATTTAAGTTGACTGTTTGTGTTCATGTTTATATGCAAAATGATGCTTTATGTAAACATTAGGCACTGCTCAGCTGTTTATTTGTGTAAACATTAAATCATTATTTCCCCCATTTGTCAAGTGAATGTTTACAAAAAAGGACATCTTGCCTTCAGATATACATTATAGCCGAATTTTGGGAGATGAAGGCATTGAAAGATTATTTTGGTCAGAGCTTTCACTGCTTTCAATTGATTGCCCCAAGAAAAAATCTTCAACTGTATTGAAAAGGGCGTTTCTATTTATCAACATTTTTTAAAAATGCCGATAATTTAGCTATTGAAAACTCAACAATGTTGTTAATATAAGTGACGATGACTACCGGACTTTGGTCAGATTGTTCGGACAGGTGATTTATGAGAGACAATGGAATGTGATTTGCTCTAAATCCCAGTGCGAATTTTTAGTGCTGATTTTTGTAAGTGCATATTTTCGCAAGGAGGCAGAAAGAATGCAAAATGATAGAAGGGTACACAAAAGATTTCCGCTGAAGTTGTCGATCTTTTGTCAGAAAGTGGGTCTTTCCGGCAATAAGTTGATTCCCGGCAGGACGGTGAATGTCAGTCCTGGTGGGTTGCTTGTCGAAATGAAGGGCGGTAATCTTATAAATGGAGAATTGCTCAGCGTGGAAATGTCGGTACCTCCGACAGAAGGACTCCTGGACTTTGGAGGCAGCTTTTCAAGTTATGCTCGTGTGGTTCGTTCAGATAATCATCAAGACAGCGAAGAATCTTCTGAAAAAGTGGTAGCTCTGGAGTTTTGCGATTCACCCAAATTACGCATTTGAAAGTACCGTATTCTGTCCCTCATTTTTGAATGAAGTGTCTGTTGACATATCCATGAAGGCCTGTAAAATCGACTGCTATGAGATGTACGCTCCTATTCCTGCACTTGGTTTTGTCCCTGTGGGTCATCACAGGGTGTGAAGTCCCTGAGCCGAATGCGACGATGTCTGACAAGTCTTCATTGGGTGATCTTAAACTTTCCGATCTTGAAGATAACTCTCGGGAACAGATAGCCCCCGATTTATTGATGAGCTTTAGAATACTGACCTACACTGTTGTTCCCGGGCAAGTTGATGAGTTGCAGAAAATTTTCGATCTTCTTTCCCAAAAAGATATTCGTATTGCCAATAAGAGCATTTTTGAGGCGAACGGTTTTTCAGTTGGTACGGGTTCCTATGATGAAGGTGTCCAAATCGCTCAGGAACTTGCTCGGATAGGTGCGGTTCGTATTGCTCATGCGCGTCTGACAATACCGCATGACAAAAAAGAGACAATTTCTCGTGCCCCCTTAAAGGGGAACGAAATAATTGAATACACTAAGTCCGAAAACAATTCAACGACGATGACACCAAAGCCGGGTTTTTTGGGTTGGGTTATGGTTGCCAGACCCGATCCGAGATTACGCGGGACCGCCCAGATTAAGTTATTTCCGGCATACTGGCAACCGGGAATTGAAGCGATACGTTTGCGGATGGGATTGGAGCCGATTGAGTACCAGCCCGTCTCTGGGGGTCAGGTTCTTACACGAATTGAAGAGCAAGGTATTGTTGTGCTGGGTCCAAGCCGGGAAATGCCTGATGAGACCACCCTTGATAAGATGTTGTTTTTTCTTCCGGGTCGAAGGCCTAAGATACAATTCTTTGTCATTATCTGCGATTCCGTGGGGACGTAATGGAGTTTCCGGAAAAGCCAGTTGTCGCCGTACAGCAATGCAGATCGTATAACCCTCTCAAAGTGTATTCTGCTGTTTCCAGGCAGTTTGAACTGCTGGGGGGCGTGGAATGTTTCATTAAGCCCGCGCAGCGCGTCCTTATTAAGCCGAATCTGATTGTTCCCCGGGGTCCCGATGTTCCTGCGCAGACACATCCGGAAGCGATCTATGCTGTTGCGAAAATCGTCAAGGAAGCCGGAGCCGTTCCGTTGGTGGGGGATTCACCTGCCTGGAGCACGACGGAAGGATGCCTAAAAACGCTGGAGATTGACGAACGGCTCAGGGAATTGGGCGCTGAGATTGTAAATCTCAATCAGCCGGTGCGGATGAATATTGAGGGAGCCAAAGTAGGGATCAGCCGTGTCGCGCTGGAAGCAGATGTGATTATCAATCTACCCAAGCTTAAGGCCCATCAGCAATTGGGGGCAACCTTTGCGTTCAAAAACATGTATGGCTGTGTCTGTGGGTTGGCGGGCAAGGAGAAGGCCTACTGGCATTTCGCACGGGGCAAAGAGTTTGAGCCGTTTTGCCGGATGATCATTGGGATTTATCATAAGCTCAATCCTGTGTTGAATATCATTGACGGCATTGTTGGTATGGAAGGGCAGGGACCCATCAATGGGCAGCCGCAAGAGGTCGGCTATTTGATCGCCGGAACGGATCCGGTTGCCTGTGAGCGTGTATGCTGCGATTTGGTGGGGTTCGACCCGAATGATTTGCCATTGCTGACGACTGCTGAAACAATGGGTTTTGGATGTGGTCGGGAAACTCTGATTGAGGTTGTAGGGGACGCATTAGATGCTCCGGTTTGCCCCGATTTCAAACCGGCTGTCCAAACCCCGTTGCGATTTACATTTCCACATATCTGCAAGAGCATTGCCAAGCAGGCGGTTATCCTGTTTAAACATCGGCCTGGTGTATGATTATTTTTTCGGTGTCAAGCGGATGATGCTTCCAGGTTGGTTAAGGACGGCGTAGATGGCACCATCGGGAGCGCAGGCGACATCACGAACACGGCCGGCATTTTTCAGGATGACCTCATCATGCAGGACGCGGTTTTCCTTGACATCGGTCAGGCGCACCTCTTCGTACTTTAAGGCGCCGTTGAGCTGATAGTGTTTCCATTTGGCAAACAGGTCGCCGCGCACGAAATCCTGCCCACAAATCGCAATCGAGGGCGTGTAGTACAAAATCGGCTGTTCCATGCCTTCTTTTTCCGTCAGTTTTGAAATGATTGAGCTGTCATAATTGCGGCCGTAGGTGATGACCGGCCAGCCGTAGTTTTTTCCTGCTTCGATCAAATTGATTTCGTCGCCGCCAAGCGGGCCGTGCTCGTTTTCCCAAAGTTGGTCCGTGACCGGATGGATTGCCATGCCCTGTGGGTTGCGGATGCCATAGGCAAAGATGGTCGGTAGCGAGTTTTTGTGATTCATAAACGGGTTATCTTCAGGAATGCGACCATCGGTGAAGATGCGGTGAATTTTTCCATTGGGGCGGGACAGGTCTTGGGCTTGGTCCATCGCGCCGCGGTCGCCGATGCCGAAAAACAGATGATTCTTTCTATCAAACACGATTCGGCAACCATAATGATGTCGGGTAGCGCGGTAGGTTTTATGCGGGGCCTCGTAGATGACCTGTTGATCGGTCCAGGTGTTGTCCTTGATGTGGCCGCGAACGATCCGGGTCATGGCCCCGGGGCGGTTCGTGCTGGATTCTTCGAGGACATGACTGTAGGCCAGATAGATCCAGCCGTTATCCTTATATTTCGGATCAACAGCGACATCGAGCAGCCCGCCCTGACCTTCATTTAGGACCTTTGGCGTTCTCTTGATCGGTTCCGATAGCAGTTGACCATTGACGATTTTACGCAAACGCCCCGGACGTTCGGTGACCAGGAACGTATCATTGTCAATAAAAGCGATGCTCCAAGGCACTTCCAGCCCTTCAGCGATGGTTTCGATGGTGATATCATAATCCCGCGTTTGAATTTGCTTTGGAATCTGTGGCTTTGGGGGAGATGCTGTGTTTTCGGCATCCATCAAGAAATCCACGACTTGCTTAACTTGGGAGGCAGTTAGCGTGTCTTCATATCCGGGCATGCCGAGGTGCTGGACGCCAAACTTGACAGTTTGGGTCACATAATCCCGTCCGGAACCGAACTGCCAGACGCCGTCGACCAAACTTTGGGCATTGCCGCCCTGAAGCTTCGGGCCATGGCAGGATGAGCAATACTGCTGGTAAATTTTTTCGCCTTTGGTTTGTTCCTCATTTGCATAAGACGATACGATTACGCCGAATGTCAGAATAAAGGCGGTGACGGCGGCAGGATATGTTTTGTGAATTTTCATAATATCCCTTTCCGTTTTCTGGAATCATCCTGTGCATTGTACAACTGTACTGACAAAACACCAATAAAAATCAGATACGGTACATTATTCCAATGTCAATATTTTTTGAATAGCAGGCAGGATGAGTTTGGTCTGCCAGTTCAGGAGAATTTCTTTCTTTCGGATTTGTTCGAGGGTCGTTGTTTTATTGACAACAATGCGTGTCAGGGCCGATCGGGAGGCGATTAGATTCAGCGGCAAATCCAGTTCCTGGGCGATTTTTTCACATTCGGCTTTCAGTTCGTTCACGGTATTCCGGGTTGCTTTCGAGAGCCGTTTTGAGGGGTCGGATTTTCGCGGCCCGGGCCATTGGTCGGGGTTCAGTGCCTGTGCCTCTTGGAGTGCTTTGATCAGCGTTTTTTGTTTGTTGGTTTTATGGCGAATCGGAAATTTCGATTCCGTATCAATCGTTTTTTTGCGTTTGGCTGCCCACTGGGCCAGCTTTACCATTTCTTCATTCCGACAGATCATGAATGGGGCAATGTTCGTTTGTTTGGCGATATTTTCTCGCCAGTACCAGACTTGGCGCAAAAAGGCCATTTCCTTAAACGAAAGTGTACCGGTTCCCTTAATCCGCCACTCATTGTCCGGATCTGCTGCCTCTTTGAGGTTATACGCCGCTTCAACCGCTGCCCGACATGACTCTGTGTGCCAGTCCGAACGACCCAACTCTTCGAGCTTTGCCTCTAGGTATTCTCTGATTTGAGTTAAAAAAGTAGTATCTTCAGCGGCATATTGCAGAAGATGTGCGGGCAGGGGCCGTTTGGACCAGTCGGCTTTCTGGTTGTGTTTAGCGACTTTCATGTCCAAAACATGTTCGAGCAAAGCGGACAAGCCGACATTTTTCAATCCCGCCAATGCCGCGCCAAGCATCGTGTCAAAAACGCCATTTTTGGGCTTAAAACCATAATCGCCGCTCAGCATCCGCAGGTCATAACCGGCATCGTGGATGATGAGCTCTTTTTGGGAAAGCTCCTTTAAGAACGGTTTGATTTTGATCGAAGCCAGCGGATCGACAATAAACGTCTGGTTGTTGAAGCTGACCTGAATTAGGCATACTTGGGGCCGATAATGGTGAAAACTGTCCGCTTCGGTATCCAGAGCGACCGTATGAACATCGCCAAGCTTGCTGGTGAGTTTCTCAAGTTGCTCGTCATTTTCGATTATCTCAAAATCAAAATTCCGCTCATCTGTCGTCTGCGTCATACATTTGCTCTGTTTATTAGGAATCATATTTGAGGTTTCGGGACAGAGCATAACCGATAGTTATTGATTGGTCAAGAAATGAACTTTCAGAGCTATTTTGGAGATATTTCAATTCATTTGACACATTCTGCCGTTCTGGATAAGCTATAAGCAGATTTTTATACAGGAGATAGTGTTGGGCGAACAAAAAGTTTATATTCTTGGTATTGAGACAAGCTGTGATGAAACGGCCGCTTCGGTGGTTTGCAACGGTAAGCGGATCTGCTCATCAGTGGTTGCTTCTCAGACCGCGCTGCACGAAAAATATGGGGGAGTTGTGCCGGAAATCGCTTCGCGGGCGCATGTGGAGAATATTTTGCCGGT
>CALETL010000231.1 GCA_937920485.1 uncultured Phycisphaerae bacterium | reverse complement strand
TGGATAACACCTCTAGTCTATCTAATAATAGTGATTTTGTTATCGGGCGATCAGATAAAAAATATTTTTCAGGAAGTTTTGATTACCTGCGTATTTCTAAAGCTTCCTTAGATGACTCCAACACCACAGTTGATGAATTATGGGCGTGGGAATTCAACGGGCCACATTACAAGGATTTTCTAGGGAAATCCCCTCATGGTAAGCGAAATAATGCGGGTGCTGTAGAATAATAGCGGGCGTCCAAGTTAATAATCAACAATAGAATCATACATTGATCACCAAAGCAATTCCGTAACCCTGTGATATATGAAAAAGCGGAAGTACTCGAATAGGTTCAAGCCGGCACCTACCGGCACTTTTTACAAGTCTTATGCGTGACGTTGTACTAGACATTTTTTTCAATTTTGATTTAAAAAAGTTGGATAAGTTAAATAATTTTGACCGCACGCCGCCTTTGTTTACGGTTACGGTTACACGGATGAAGTCGGTGGGGCCGGTGACGGTGTTGGAAAAATTGCCGGATTCCACATAGTCGATTTCAACCTGCTGGCTAAATCCGCTGAAGTCAGACATCGCTGTTCCGTTGATATCAACGGGAGGGCTGAATGTCTGTCCGTCATACGTCGTCACAAGTGTATCAAAATCAATATTAGCGGTGCGCTCCCGGACTTCTTCAATAAGAAACTCTGCCGTGGACAGGTCCACGCCATAGCCGTTAGCCATGGTGAATGCTCCGCTGGCGGCAGCCAGTGCGGCGATGACCAGACCAAGCAGCATTGCGGCAAAGAGGGCCTCGATCAGCGTGAAGCCACGTTTGCGTGTTTTGTTTTTCATTCTTTTTTTCATGTCTTTGATCTCCAAAAGCGGTCACGATACGACGCTGGACATCTTGAAAATGGGTAGAATAATACTCATTGCGATAAAACCGACCAGCACACCCATCAACACGATCATGATAGGTTCGATCATGCTGGTGACCGCCTTGATCACGGTTTTTAGCTCCCGTGCATAAAAGCTGGAAATGTCGCGGAGTACGTCACCCAGCGTACCGGATTCTTCGCCAGACTGGATCATCTGAACGACGTTGCCGGGCATGAGTCCGTAGCTGGACAAACTGCCGGCAATCTTTTTCCCTTGGCGGACTTCTTCGTAAACACCTTTCCACATGTTTTCAAACAATCTGTTGCCTGTGATATGAGCGGTGATCGAAAGTGTGTCGAGAATGGGAACGCCTGCATTTGTCAATACACCCATCGTGTGCATGCTGCGCGTAATATATAAACTGCGACACAGTGTTTTGAGCAATGGCAGCCGCAGTTTCATAAGATCCCACCAGGCCTTTCCGGAATCAGTTTTGTTGGTTACATACCAGAAAGCGCCGATTACGCCGGCAATGGCTGGAAAGACGATGAACCAGTAATTACTCATGATTCCACTGATGAACATAATGGCTTTCGTAGGCCCGGGCAGCAGATGTTCCTTGCCGGAAAAGACCTTCAAAAATCGAGGCAGTACAAATGTCATCAAAAAGGTGACGCAAGTAACCGCCATGGTGGCGATAATACCGGGATAGACCATCGCACCGATAACCTGGCTGCGTGTTTCGGCCTCCTGATCGAGGTACTCTACTAACTGCTGAAGCATTGAGCTCATCGAACCGGAGATTTCTGCTGCCGCAATCATATTAATATACAGATTGCTGAACACGTCAGGGTGTTCGTTCAGTGCCTGAGAAAAACTTTGCCCCGCTTCGATACGGGCCTTGAGATCCAGTACAACATTGCGGAACTTTTCTTTTTCGACCTGAGAACCGACGGACTCCAGTGAATCCTGCAGACTGATGCCCGCGCGAATCATCACAGCCAGTTGATTGGTGAAATTCAGGATATCTTTTTTGCTGGGCCCGAACTCAACCCGGAACCCTCCCTTATGAGAATTGCCGGTTGTTGTAGAAGCAATGGCAGCGGCGGCATGCTGACTGCGCTGCTCAGGTTTGGGTGCGGTCTGTTGCGATTTAAGTTTTTCTAAAAATGACATACTTAACTCCCTTATTGTTATACGGGTTCAGCTATAGCATCCTGAGCCGTTGCGGGCAGAATTTTTTCCATTTTGCCAGGATTGCTGGAACGCATGATCGCTTCTTCACGATCCAGAAAACCCTTCATGAAGTTTTGCTGAATACTGTGGTCCATGGTCTGCATCCCCAGTCGTCGCGAGGTCTCGATGATGTTGGGAATTTCATAAATACGATTTTCACGGATACAGTTTCGTACCGCAGACGTACACAGCAGAATTTCACAGCAGGGCACCATGCCCGGTTGATCCACGCGACGGAACAGTGTTTGTGAAATAACTGCCTGCAGTGTATTTGACAGCATTGCACGAATCTGATTCTGCTGACTGGCAGGATAAATATCAATAATACGTTCAACGGTCTGAGACGCATTGACCGTATGCAGTGTTGAGAAGACCAGGTGGCCGGTTTCGGCGGCGGTGATTGTTGAACTGGTTGTTTCCAGGTCACGCATTTCACCCACGAGAATGATATCGGGGTCCTGACGCAGGGCATGGCGAAGACCGGATGCGAATGACGTACAGTCCGATCCCATTTCGCGCTGTTCGATCATGCAGGATTTGTTTTCCATGAGATACTCAACAGGATCTTCCAGCGTGATAATACGCTTACGATATTTCTGGTTGATTACATTAACCATAGATGCCAGCGAAGTACTTTTCCCTGAACCAGTGTGTCCGGTTACAACGACCAGACCGCGAGGCAGGTCAGTCAATTCCTTGACCACATCAGGTAAATGCAGTTCTTCAATATCGGGGACATGGTTCGAGATCGCACGGAAAGACAACGCAAGCGATTCTTTTTGAAAATGCGCATTCACACGGAATCGGCTGCCGTCATCGATCATGGTTGAAAAGTCCCAGTCACGTTTTTCAAGAAACGTTTTAAACTTGTCCTCACCGATCAGCTCAAGGATCATCTTGCCCGCATCGTCGTTGGACATTTCGGGCAGATCCATCATGATCAACTCGGTGTTAATACGCATAATCGGAGGCATTCCAATGTTAATGTGAACGTCCGATGCTCCGGCTTCAATCGCCATCGCTAACATTTGTTTTGTATCAATCATTTTTATTCTCCTGAATCAGTTTTACCCTGCTTGATCTTCATGTTCCTGATAATTACTTTCTGTATTTTCTTGCGATTGCACTGGAGATATCTCGCTGTCAGTCGCACTATCAACTTCTGCGACGCGCAGAATTTCTTCGATGGTCGTGATGCCGTCCTTCGCTTTTTGCAGGCCGTCCTCGAACAGGTTGGGCCATTCACTTTTACGAAATGCCCGTCGCATGCTATTGACGGATGAATCGGCATTAATGATCTGTCTGAATTCTTCGTCCACTACCAAAAGTTCGTGGATGCCGCATCGGCCCGCATATCCACTTTCACGGCATTGGTCACATCCTTTGCCGTGCATCAATTCATGGGGTTCGATCTGGGCTGTTTCCAGATATTTCCGCAGGTTGTCCGGAGCGGTAAAAGGTTCCTTGCAGTTTGTGCAGATCCGTCGGACCAATCGCTGGGCCAGAATACCATTCAGTGATGCCGCAATCAGATACGGTTCGATGCCGATATTCACCAGACGCGAGACACTGCTGGGTGCGTCGTTAGTATGCAGCGTGGACAAAACCAGATGGCCAGTCAATGCTGCCTGGACCGCGATTCGAGCCGTTTCCTGGTCACGGATTTCACCCACCATGATAATATCGGGGTCCTGCCGCAGCAGTGATCGAAGCGATCCGGCGAATGTCAGTCCAGCTTTTTCGTTGACTTGCACCTGATTGCAAAATTCCAGATTATATTCGACAGGGTCCTCGACAGTTGAAACGTTTAAACGATCGCTGTCCATCTGGGCCAGAGCCGAATACAGTGTTGTGCTCTTTCCGGAACCCGTGGGGCCGGTAACCAGCAGGATGCCGTGGGGTTGAGCGATCTGCTCCTGAAACGCTTCGATGATGCGAGTTTCCATGCCGGACTGATCGAGCCCGATCATAATGCTGCTGCTGTCCAGTAAACGAATCACCACCTTTTCACCATGACTGGTGGGCAGCACCGACACACGCAGATCAATACCGCGGCCGCCCATGATAACGGCGATTTTACCGTCTTGGGGGACACGCCGCTCGGAAATATCCAAGTTGGCCATAATCTTCAGGCGTGAGACAATCGCGGCGTGCATTTTCGAGGGCGCCTGCTTGGCGTCAAACAATATCCCGTCAATTCGGTAACGGATCTTGGTATATTTTTCCTTGGGCTCGATATGAATATCACTGGCTCCTTCATGGAGCGCGTTGCTGAGCAGAAAGTTGACAAATTTGATGACAGGAGATTCGCCGGCGCTTTTTTCAAGGTCCTCGACATCCTCTTCATCATCCTGCACCAGTTCGATATCTTCCATCTCAATCATGAGATCGTCGACATTGTAGTCAAACTTGCTGTCATCACATTCTTCACAGGCTGCTTCGATGTCTTCCGGCGTACAAACCACCACATCAACTGCCATGCCGGTCTGTCTCTTGACATCATCAATTCCGAAAACATTAGCCGGCTGTGTTGTTGCTACCAGCAGCGAGCCGTCTTCGTTAATCTTGACGGGCATGACATAATTGGCTTGGATATATTTGATATCCATCAGTGAAAATGCTTTACGATCGATCTGTTCAGGGACGATCTTTTTGAATTCGTACCCGTATAATTCTGCCTTAGCCTGAAGGATCTGTTCAGTACTGAGTCCTTGTTCGGTAAGCAATTGTTCAATGTCGGTACCTTTTTCCTGTTGTTGGTTCCGAACGTAATCCAGTTGCTCAGCCGAAAGCTGCTGGTTTTCCAATAGAATGTCTGCGATGTCCCGAATACGCGTTTGCGTTGTGGCTTGTGGGCTGTATAAATTCTGCAAGCCCGGCGCAAGGTCTGTTTGTCCTGCATCCAGATCCAATACCGCGGAATAATCAGTTTCCCGCTGTTCAGTCTTTTTCCCGAATATTCGCTTCATTAGTCCATCTTCAATTCAATAGGGGTTCCTTTGTATTCCAACGTAACTGCTTTATCCGCGATTGTTTTTACGATCATGTCTCTGTATGTGTCACCCTGGTACAATACTTTATCATCGATCATACAGCACATGCCTTTAGGAGTGGCTGTAATGCTCCATAATTCCAGCCCCATGCCGATAACCTGAGCTTCCTGGCGGATTTGCTCTGCCTGCTGAGATTGATCCCCGCTGCCAGAGGCTGGATTGTAATCCAACTCTCTTTTGAAAGGATTTTTCTTGAGTTCATCAACGGCAACCTGTTCCACATTGTTAAACCGGTAGAACCGTCCTGTGACTGAATCCATCTCTGTATCCATTTCGCTTTGCATTACTTTTAACTGGGCCAGAGCGGCTTCGAGTTGTTCCTGGTCCTGACTGGGTTCGGCACTGGCGGTTGCAGGCGTTGCTTTTTTGACCATGAACCATATCCCCAAGGCTCCGATAGCAAACAGGGTTACAAGTATCATTGTGCTTTGACGGATTTTCTGCCCCTGACCGGATACTGTTACATAATTATTTACGTTACTATCTGCCTGATCATTATCCGGCATATCAGCTGAGGCGGGCAATTGATTGGCGTCTTTAAGATACGATAACATGATTATTCTCCACGATTTATAATTTGGTTTACACTGCGTTCTGAAAGAAGATACTCATAACAAAAGTCGCTTCTGTCTGGCCTTCACGCTCTGTTTTCTTTACGTTTAATTCCCGCAGTTTTGTAATACGGTCGAGCTTCTCGAGTTCAAGCAGGAATGCATAGTACGAGTTGAAATTTCCGTCCAGTTCCATCTCGAGGGGTTGTTCGATGTAACCGCGGTTGTTTTTATTCTTTTGAGTGCGTATGCTTTTGGGGGTCAGGCCGTGACGCTGTGCAATGAGCGTTACATTTTCAAGAACCGTATGAATCTCACTGCTGGGGGGCAGCTTGCTTTCAAAGGCCTCGATCGCTAGTTCAATTTCTTTAAGTTGGTCGGCCAAACCTTCGGCTGCTGCACTGGCTTTTTCCAGTTCATCCAACTTGTTGCGCTTGGCTTCCATATCAATCCGTTTCTGATCCAGATCCTCATTGGCTGGCTTGATCATGTAATTCCATGACACGTATCCCATCGCCACAATGAGTATGAAAAATATGAGATATCGAATACTACTGGTCATTTTAAGGGTCCTTTCGATAGGGCTGTTTTATTGTTCAGACAATCAAATAACCTGTTCCCGCTCTCGGCGGATATTGTCAATATCCTCTTTGGTGAGTGCCAGATCGGGTTTAATGACTGCTTTGAGATGAAATTCACGGTATTTGATTTTCTCGACTTCAACTTCCTTGGACTCAACCAGTGACACTTGGTCAAACAGAATTGCATCGTTTAATCGAGAAATAAACCCGGCGACCTGAATGTCACTGGGTGCGATGCCCTTGATCTGCAGGTTGGTTGAAATTATTTTTTGGGGTTCGGCCGGAGCATTCGCTGTGGCGGATTTATTTTTATACTGGCTCCCGCTGGATTGCCTGGCGGCAGATCGTACAATCTGTGTCTCTTTTTCTTCCAATTTAAATTCCAGCAGAGAAACGCCGGAGGGAAGATTGTTCGTTAATGACGCCAGAATGATGCTGCGGGGAACCGGCTCAAGCAGTTCGGCTGTCATAACCATTGTTTTCATCATGTTGTTTCTTTTTGCTTTAAGCTCATCCAGTTGTGCGATCTGTTGGTGTGCCTTGGTCATGCGCTCGTTGAGTTGGGCCAGTTCTGCCTGTACCGCACGCTGCCGCATCTTGATGAAGCCGAATGTAATGCCGATCGCACCCAGCATCGCCAGCAACAGCATCAAATATAAGACATTGGCACGGCTGGCCTGTCGCTGCTGTACATAATCATCTGGGACAAAATTGATTGTAGCCATAATCGTTCACCTTTATATTAATTTAAACCTTCCAAACTCAGCCCGAAAGCGGTCGCCCAATCAACTTTACAGTTGCGGCGGTCAATAATGCATTTCGGACCATGATTGATTTCAATAGCGCTGATAACGTCACCAATTTGTGCAGATACCTGCATTTTCTGAGCTAATCCGGCAAGCCGGTCGCACAGGGTTCGACTGGTGCCGCTGCCGGCCAAAAATACAATCCGGCTGATTCGATTGGTTGTAGGACTGTCTTCAAAATATCGCACACAAGCATCAATTTCAGAGAACAGCCGCTGGACCATCTGGCCCTGTTCGAGTTGTGTGTATCCAATCGACATGACGCGGGCAAATAACAGGTTTTCGCCTCGCGTAATGACAACATTGGTATGATTGGTTCCGACGTTGATCAGGATCGCAACGATGTCCTGTTCGTTTTGGCGTCGGCAGAAAAAACTCATAAAACTTTTGACCATCGCGACCGGCCAAATGCTGATGCCCGCGACATTCAGACCCGCCTTTTCATAAATCGCCAAGTGACGGTTGACCAACTCACGGTTGGTCGAAACGGTCAGTACATCCACGGTTTCGGAGCCGTTTTTTTCGCCGGGATCAATGGCAATATGCTGGAACAGGGCGTTTTCAACCGGGAAGGGCAGTCGTTTTTGAAGCTTTTGAGGAATAATATCGTCAATACGGTCCAGTGAAGAGCGTGGGATTTTTATGGGATCAATGAAAAGGTCGTCCGATGGCAGTGCCGTGACTACAGCCTTTCCCTTAAAGTCATTTTCTCGAATGAGCTCACGGGTGGTTTCAATGGCCCAGTGTTGCCAGGCAGGTGTCTGAAACTCAATTTCATTGGGCTTTTGGCATAGAGCGGCAGATTGCAGGAACAGTTCCTGACCGTTTTTGCCCAATTGAACCATCCGCAGGTACCCACTGCCAAGGTCAATCCCAATCGGGCATATTTTTTTACCGTTCATCCCTAACATAGGCATTCCCTTATTTCGCCGGTCGTATCACTCAAGTCTTTTCCTGTTGGCCTGAGCGTTAATAGTCGCTCAGGTATATCCTTTGCTGTGTCGTCAATATTGACTCTCGGATTAACCATACAATTTTTAGGCTGCCGCCTCTGGTTTACACGCTGTGCCACATAAAATGTAAAAAACAACATTGGCCGGGTCAAAAAGCCGATAAGAACCCTTTTTTTTGCTATATTTGCCCGATAATATTGGCTCTTTCGGAAGACATTAAACTGTTCGTGTGAATTGTGATGAAACAAGGTGTCTGCAGGAGAAGAAAACATCTTCGCGGTGCTTTCTAAAAATAACAGAACCCTGCTCTAAGTGAGCCATTTGTGTCCGATAACACAAAGAAGTGGGTCTGCGGTATCCGGTTCCAATTTTATTGGAGCCATAAATGAACAAACTATCTCTTGAAGAGCATCGTTTGGATGATAGAATATTGAGTAAAGCCCACGGCCGACAATGTGTTGGATAGCGATATCAAGCCAGAGTGTTGGCAGGAATGATGTATAAATTTTAAGACGGCTGGTAAAAGCGTGTATAACGAACTTTGTACTATTCGAAGGGAACCGTTATGAAAAAGCATTCTATCTTATGTGTCGTAATAATCAGCTTTCTTTTAACGGGTTGTGCCCAGTATTGGTATCAGGAGGGCGAAAGCTACCAACAGTGTCTGAAAGATCGCGAGATTTGTTTTAGTGAATTGAATAAACGGTCGGATTTTGTCGGGACCGGTGACTATGAATTTGAGTATATGGCCCAGTGTATGCAGGAAAAGGGATATCGGCTGGTTGAAGAGAAAGAGCTGCCCATGGATGTCAAACGAGCCCAACCAGACTCAACCATACATTGGCGTGTCAAAGGCGTTGCCGGGACAGTGGAATAATCGACCATTGCATTGTGAACTCCATCAACTGTTTAGGAGAGAGATTATGAAGTCGATAAATGTTGTTCTGCTGTGTGTTATCATAGTGGGAATCGTTGGTTGTGGCGAGAGTGCCACCAGAAATTCTCGCCGAAAACAGATGCCGCAAAATGGCCAGATCACCAAAGCTGAGCTCAGAGACGAATTGACTCGATTTGAAAATGTCTTTATTGCATCATTGAAGCAGACTGGTGGGGATATAAGTGTTGCGGCCCAAACAAGCCGTATACAGCGCAGAGGTTTCCGAATGCGAGTCCGGGTTATTGAGGCGTTGCATGCAATGACGGCTTCGGAAGATCCAATTATTGCGTTTGTGGATACATGGTCGCTTGTCATTCGGCTTCGGATATATTTGGAAGCCGGAGAGGGCAGTCGACTTTATGAGGAGCAGCAGCCAACAGTTGTTAATTTTATCAAGAATGCTGAAAGTGAAATGATTCGTATTGCAGAATTGTTCTTGAAGCAGGGCGAACTTGAACAGGTTCAGCAGGATTTGGAAGAATTTGCTCAAGAACACCCTGTTACGGGTTTATATGCTAACCTGATTGCTTATCCGACTTTAGACGAAGATGAAGAAAAAGAAGAATCCAGTGCACTCATGAGAACCCTCAGCATTCCAATGGCACCCATTCGAGCAATGGAAGGCGTGGATAACACCGCCACCTCGATTCGTAAAGTGAGCGATTCAGTTGAACGCTTTACCGATGTTGCTGTGCAATTGCCTGAATCAACCCGATGGCAAATGTCAATCCTGATCGATGACTTCGAAGAATCCGAAATGACACAATCATTCCTGACCAGCTTGAATGATTTCTCACAGAGCAGTACCCAATTGGTCGAAATTTTGGATTCCATGCCCTCTGAGCTTAGAGCGGAGTTGTTGACGGTTCTTGAAGAATCTGATGAAAGTCAGAAGCAATTGCAAACGACAATGCAGACTGCCACACAGGCTGCCGTACAACTGGAAAAGACGTTTGGCGAGCTTCAAAACACATCACAATCTATTAATGAAACCGCCGCCCAGGCTACTGAGGCCGCGGTAGCTTGGCAGAACGCTTCTGATTCGATCCAGGAACTTGTCGGGATGTTCAAAAACGACACTCCCCGTCCGGCAGATGCGCCGCCGTCATTTGGGATGCGTGACTTTGACAACATGCTGCTTAATGCCGGCCAGACAGCAGATAAGATTAGCGAAACCATTGGTCGGCTTGACGAGGCGATAGATTCCGATATAAATGCCGGAACTTTGGCAATACGCTCCCTGATCGATCATGCCGTTTGGCGATTATTCCAATTGATTTTAGCAGGCTTTGGCGCAGCACTGGTGTATTCTTTTATTAAGAAAAAACTTAAAAAGTAAGGAACAGAAAGGACTGATATGGCACTTAAAATAACAGCGATTAAAACCGACAGCCGCACAGCACAAATCACAATCTCCGGAAAATTGGATTCAGAAACATCCGCGGCGTTTGATCAGCAGATTCATAAATCCTTAACGGCCGGTGCTCGAATTATCATTCTTGATATGGCTGCTTTGGAGATGATCACCAGTGCTGGTGTTGGAGTGATTATGAAAACACAGACAACACTGGCTAAACGCACTGGTGAAATGATGATGCTCAATATGCAGCCGCAGATCAAAAAGGTTTTTGAAATTGTCCGGCTGTTGCCGACATTGACCGTCTTTGAAAGCACAGCGGAAATGGATAATTATCTGATCAAGATTCAAGAGCGAATGCAGGAAGACGGTTCGTTTGATTCTGCCCAGTAAACCATTCTTATGAAGATTCGACACAAATTACTGATTCTTTTACTGACCGTTTCGTTGTTGCCGGTTCTGATTACCGTGTTCCTGACACGCTTTTCAATCAAACGGCTTTCATCACAAATTGCCCGTGATATTGAAACCAAGCAATTTCACGATGCTGCAGAGGGCATTAAAATCCTCATTCACAACTATCGTGAAGCTGTTATGGGATCTAACAACTCCCTCCGACTGGCTTTGCAATTGCAGGCCCAAGAGATCGAGCAGCGGTTAGCCGACTCTGCTCCGAAAGTGTCTGCACCTGAGGAAGACTGGCAATTTGGATTTAATCCTGAGCTGGAAGTTCCAGTTGAGCGGTGGCTTAAAGAACACCCGTTTTCGGACAGCGTGAGTTTTCAGCATCAGCGTTTATTTCTTGTAGGCGATACAAAACCTGAAATAGTGAAGCGAGATTTGGGACGTTTGTCAACGATGACAGATGTTTATCATCAGTTATACCAAGCCAACCGCGGCCGGACATTGTGGCATTACACGTCACTTGATAACGGCCTGCATACCAGTTATCCCGGACGTGAAACCGAAGCATTGCCGGATGGATACGATCCTCGAGAACGTCCATGGTACACATTGGCAAAAGAAAGTCAGAATCGCCAAATCACCGCTTCTATTATTGTCGATGCAACGACAGAAGAG
>CALETL010000230.1 GCA_937920485.1 uncultured Phycisphaerae bacterium | reverse complement strand
GTCTGAAGGACCGAAACCAGTGCATCTGAATCTTCGTTTCGGATCATGTCCCAAATATCGCTCATTTTGGCGACGAGATTTTTCTTTTCGACACCCACGGCCTGTTCATCTTCGATGATCTTTTCCAGTTTGGTCCGATCCGGATGATTGGCAATAAAATCTGGGCCGGATTTACTGATAAATGCTTTATCGATTCCCCAGAACAGGATACCGCATACGATTAAAAAACCGGCTGCCATGGACAGTTTTCGCAGGTAGAGCGAAACCGGCTCAACATGACCGCCGTACTTTTGCTGGTGGTCATACGCTTCCAGAAGTTTCTTTTCCAGTTTATCCTGATGATCCTTTGAGGGTTCATCGTCGAACCGGAGCGAATTGACGTATTGCTCGAATTTGTTTTCTTCGTTAGTCATAACTGAAAATCTCCTCAGCGGTTTGCTGTTGCTGGAGACGAAACTGTTTTTTTAACTTTTTCAGAGATCGGCTCAACTGGCTTCGGACCGTGGCCGGATTCATATTCATCACCTCGCCGATCTGCTCACTATTTAAGCCCTGAAAGAATCTCAGGGTAACGATATTTTGATGATCCGGTTTCAATGTTTCAATGGCTGTTTTTAAGAAGTCGATTTTATCTTGGTTTTCATAGTCGAAATCATCTTCGGTGATATGTTCCTCTTGGTTGGATTGCTGCCGGAGTTTATCGATTGCCTTGCTGTGTCTTGAGGATTTTCTGTAGAAAGAGTTGATCTCGTTACATGCGATCCGGAAAAGCCAGCAGCGAAAGCCGGTTTCGTCCCCCGTAAAACTGTCGAAATTCTTGACCATTTTCAAAAATACCTGGCTCGTTACATCTTCAGCATGGCTTCGGTCTGGTAGCCGACGGGCGCAATAGCGAAAGATTTCGTCGTAATGCCGACGAAACAGGGCAGAAAACGCCATTTTGTCCGTTCGAGCCGCCTCGATCAAACAGGCCGAAGATTGTTGCTGAGTTCCAGTCAATATCGTAAATTCTTAAAACAAGTTCTTGAATATCGTCCATCATCATAAATACAAACGCCGCAGAACGCAAGCTGTGAACAAAATTTTTGGTTTTTTCGCAGAATTCACAAGATTATTCGAATTCTGTTTGCAGATCCAGCAGGTTGAGGTTGTATTCGGGACAGATTGTCTTGATGATGATCCGGGCGAGATTGAGCCATTTTTTGCAGCCGTCGAGGATGTTGCTGTCGCTGGTGGCGATGAGTTGGTTCGACTCGATTAGTACGGTGTCGGGGTTTTGGACGAGTTGGACATCCCAGTTAAGGGATCTGTTTTCAGCAAAAGACAGAATAACCTGTTTTAATCTGCCGGAATTGGAAACAGGCTGATCAAGCAGCCAGATCACCTCCGAGATACTTAAATTGTTCAGGGTGTGAGCAATCGTTTCGATGGCGGGCAGCGTTTCTTCAACTTTCCGATAAGTTCCATGGATGCTTGCCAAATCCCGGATACATCCGTCCCGGCCGACAAACAGCAGGGCACCGGCCAGCGCTGCCTCGATCGTAATCAATAGATTATAGCCGTCAATCATGAGTGGCTGCGATTCCATCCGGTCCGGCGAAATCTGTTTTCGGGTACGATTATCGAGTTGGCTGTCAGAACAGCTTGCTCGCATGATTGCCATTCGCTGTCGTTTTGTCAAAGCGTACCGGTCGCCAACGAGTTTCAGAGTGGATTTATCCGCATAGCCCCGGCTCAGCAGCCAGCCCATATCCGCAACCGCCTTTTGCAGTGTCGGCAGTGTCCGGGCGGTGAATAATTGTGCATCCTCCGGATGCGGGCCGCGATGTGTTCGTTTGTCCGGCATAATATTATTGTACTGAGATGAGATAAACGGGGCAAGGGTTCAAAAAGAAATTGACAACCGAACTCTTTTTTTCTACCATGCTCTCAGTTGTTCAGGAAACTTATGCCAAGTCACTATTTAGCGAAAATCAAGATTGATGATCTGGACATCCTCGGCTATTCGGTTGCCGGCGAGGAAACGGTGATCGGTCTGCCACAACTGGACGTGTGCTTTGACATCGGTAAGGCGCCGGATCAGCTTATTTCGATCAACCATGTCCTGTTGACACATGGACACATGGATCACGCCGCGGGGATCGCTTATTATCTGTCACATCGTAAGTTCAACGGAATGAGCGAGGGAACGGTTTTAACACCGCCCAATACCATTAAGCCTATTCGTGAGATACTGGATGCATGGGGCCGACTTGACGGTAACCAGATTCCGGCCAATCTTGTCGGCGCCAAGCCCGGTGATGAATATCAAATTAAACCCAATCTGATCGCCCGGGTCTTTCCCACGAAGCATTCTTACCAATCCGTTGGTTTCTCGGTGATTGAAACACGCAAGAAATTGAAAGCTGAGTATCAGGGCCTGACCGGTCCGCAGATCGTGGAGTTGAAAAAACAGGGTGTTGAGATCGAAAATCCTATCGAGATCCCGATCGTCAGCTATCTTGGAGATACTTCGTATGTGGATTTTTCGCAATTGGAGTATGTTGCCAAAAGCAGGATACTGATTGCTGAATGCACTTTCTATGAAGACGAACATATCGAACGTGCCGATGCGGGAAAGCATATGCATATTGATGAATTCGGTCCATTGTTGGAGCGGATGGAGAATGAACATATCATCATTACTCATTTAACGCATCGAACCAGTGTAGTCGAGGCCCGAAATATGCTGGAGAAACGCCTGCCCGCAGACGTCTTCAAAAAAGTCATCATCCTGATGGATCGAAATAACTGGGTACGCAAGGGCAGACAAGTATAACTTATTGTATGATCTTCCAGACAGCATACAGAATTGCGATGTCTGCGATGATGTGCGTGAGCAGGGGAATAGCTAAACCACAGCTGATTCGATAGAGCGTTCTGAACAGCCAGCCGACAAACGCCATTGTCAGAAATATCAAAAACACAAAGACAGGCTTTAAGACCGGGAAAACCGCAAGGGCATGATAACCCGCAAAGAGCACATCGACAATATTAGGCATAACTGCTTTACTGTTAAAACAGCCTCGCCAGAAGGATTCTTCAAGAAACGGATTGACGAAACATGCGTATAGAGCGAAGACGATAAAGGATGTTCCTGTCAGGTTGATTGTTTCGAAGAGTTCGTCAATCTTAATAGATTCTGATTTTGCTATGGGCCAAAGAAAAAGGATGACCACACCGGGCAGCAGACCGCCGAGGCAGATAAGCGGCCCTATATTTCGATGAAAGCCGGTTAATATCAGCTTGATGGCTTTGGTCCTGTTAATTCCAACGATACAGATCAACAAAATAAGATGATATGCTAAAACTGCCAGAAAGCCGTTTTTGAAATAAAAGACCCCCAGAAGAACGGCAAAATAGGGCGAAACAATACCACAGATTTTCAAGTAATTTTCGAGTGGGGATTGCCGTCCGACCATTTGGCTATCCTTTGCGGCACATCTGCCAGGTGCGGAGGACCTCGGCGACGGACCAGGCCTGAGCGAATGCTCCTCTTGGTTCATGAGGGGCGTCTCCATCGAATATTTCTGAGATGCTCCCCAAACAGCCGTCGTTATTCAAATGTTCAATCAGTTTGGAGAGAAATGTCCGGCATCGTCGTTTTGCCGTCGGATCAAAGCCATGGACTTTGAGATATGCCTCAACAAAGGGGCCTATCAGAAATCCCCAGACGGTTCCCTGATGATAGGCGGCATCACGCTGGCTCTGAGGGCCGGTGCATCGTCCTTTGTAACGCGGATCGGACGGGCTTAGCGAACGAAGGCCGTAGGGCGTTAATAATTCTTTTTCGACGACATCAACCACTTTTCTCTGCTGGTCGCCGGAAAGGGGACTGTAGGGTAATGAAACCGCAAAGATCTGATTTGGACGGATGCTGTTGTCGGCTTTATTTGAAGCAAGAACGCAATCATTTAAATAGCCGAGGTGTTCGTCCCAAAACTGCTGCCGGAATGAACACCGAACCTGTTCGGATAAAAGAGCATAAAAACGGAAAGAATCTTCATTTTTATTCCTATAGTATTCAGTCAACTCACACAGGTTACTGTACCACAAGGCGTTGATCTCGACGGCTTTGCCATATCGTGGCGTAAAGGAAATCCCGTCGAACTTGGCATCCATCCATGACAATTGTGTATTTACATCGCCGCCGGTAATGAGTTTGTCTTTGTCGGCGTGAATGCCAAACCGTGTGCCTTTGCGATAGGAATCCATGATCCACTTAACAGCTGGCAGCAGTTTGGCCGCGAAGTTTGGCTGGTCACCGGTGGTTCTGAGATATCGAAAAGCGGCATGAACAAACCACAACGACGCGTCAATGCTGTTGTAATGCGGTTGATTGCCGTAATCATCGAAACGGTTCGGGATCATTCCTTCGCTGACGGCTTTGGCGAAGGTTTTCAGGACACCCCAGGCCACATCAAATCGGCCCGTTGCCAGGCAAAGGCCTTCCAGAGAAATGAATGTGTCGCGTCCCCAGTCGAGAAACCACGGGAAACCGGCCAGTATCGTGGGCGTTTGTTCGTTGTCAATCGACCGTTCAATGATAAATTGGTCCGCAGCCAGCGTGAGGACATGATCGATAGCATCCTGCGGGGGATTTTTGCGAAGCAATTCTTTTTGTTTGAGCCGAACCGCGTCAATAACCGCCTCAAGTTCCATTGATTCCAATGTGTCCTGGGGTTCATCATTGTCGAACAAGCTGGCCCACAGGATAATGCGTTGCGGGCCCTCAATATGCTGTTTATATTGGCCCGGGGACCAGAGGTCCTCAAGACAGTCCTGACCTCGCTGTCGTTCTTTGCGATAGAAAAATCGATGCCACCATTGTGGATCCTGATCGAATCGCATGGAATCGGAATACATGGTTAATTGTCCCATCTCCGGCGATTCATTTCGGATGCTTACATTGTTTTCATTCCAGACGGAGCTTAAATTTCTGCCGGAATGGCCAAGCGAATGAAAATCACGCATCGCCGCAAAAGGCCGAATTGAGAACTCAAATGGTTGGCGAACATTCGAGAATTCATAAACAATAGAGACAATATCTGAATCGGGCAGTAAGTAGATCGATTTTTTTAAATTTGCAGTTACTGTTTCATATTCGAAATGCACTCCAATGTCTTTCCGGAATTCCAATAGATGCGAATAGCCATTGGGATGCATGGCATTGTCAAATTCAAAATTGCTCAGCGAAAAAGCATGATCTTTGGCAGTGATGGTTTCCAGGCAGTTGGACAGCGCTGCGATTCTGTTGGCAGGGGGGGTGTGGCTGCCGGTCAACAATGAATGATAGCGTCGTGTGTTACACCCGATGATGCTCGATGAGGTAAACCCGCCGCGGCTGTTTGTCAGAAGCCACTCTTTATCGAGAAGCGTGTTGATGGACTTATCCTGAATCGAAACGGAAATGATTCCCGTTTCAGATGTTATTTTTTGTGTGAGCATTCTGCTGTGCCTCTGTGAAGGGGATTGCGTTTATGACGACTTGCTGAGCGGCCTGCTCCCATGACTGACAAACGACTCTTTGCATCGTTCTTTGAGATTGCCCAATACATTCATAAAATTGATATACGAGTCGTATGGAGACTCATAGGGATTGAAGTACTTGTGGACGTCTCCATCAGAAAAATATTTCGTGCACATATAATAAAAATGATCTGATGTTTGCAACTTTCGCCAATCGGCCACCAGTTCCTCGTTTTGAGTCTGCTTGACGAGCGGTTCTGTCTTATAGATCTCATGCAGGGCACTGGACTGCATTGCATTACCCAGCCATGCGGACAAATCCCGTTCAGTATCCGCCCAACTGATAATATGAGGCACATCGACAACATCAACGGCATCATAACTGTCGACCACCTCGCTGGGGGTCATAAAACAGTTGTCAGGGTGTTTTAGTATCTCTTCGGGCAGATGGGACATAAATGAGAAAATACCGGTGTCCTCCCATTGATGTTCACCAAACGTCTCATAATCCATGAAAAGATTGATGCACTGACCGTTACCGTTAACACGGTTGACCCAAGCGGCAAATTTATCTGCCAGAAGGGGGAATTCCTTCCACTCGCGATTACTGAACCGAAATGCGATATCGTCACTGAGGGAGTAATTCTTCAGGAGTAATTTTATGTGTTCGCAATTTGGCGGACGGTAGACAAAATTACTGTTTCGGCTTCCTAATATATGGTCGGCCCCCTCGGTAATGATCGCATCAAACCGACCGGTTTTTTCAATTGTTTCCGCCAGCGCATTACTATAGATCAATTCCGTGTTTCGGAAAATACGAGGCGTCTGGCCGTATAACCGCTGAATCAACTCGGAGTGTTTATTGATTTGGGCTATGAACTCGTCGGATGAATACAAAAAACTCAGACTGTGGTAATAGGTTTCACCAAGAAATTCGACACATCCGGTTTCGGCTAATGCATCAAATGTACTCATGACCTCCGGGCAATATTTTTTGAATTGCTCCAAAACGACACCGGTAATGCTGTAAGATATCTTAAAACGGCCCTCAAGACGGCGAATGACATCCAGCAATAAACGGTTTGAAGGAAGATAGCACTTATTTGCGACTTTCCGGCAGATAGAGGCATTTTTGAATTCATCAAAATAACGAGGCGAACGATCAAAAACGGTATAATGCCGAAGCCGGAAGGGTTGATGGACCTGAAAGTAAAAACAGACTGAAGGCATTATTTAATCCTTGTCAAAAACAGCCACGTATAAATATGTAAAAATTTCAAACTCTATCAATTATAATACGCTTTGGTAAATCTCCCGGCATCTCTCAGCGGCGCCGGACCATCGCAATTTTCTGACTTCAAAATTCCCGTGTTCCCGCAATGTCAGTTGAAGCGGCGGGTATTTCAAAACGGCAATAATTTTGTTGGCCATTTCGTTGACATCCCAGAAATCCACCTTTAATACATGCGTTAACACTTCAGCAACACC
>CALETL010000229.1 GCA_937920485.1 uncultured Phycisphaerae bacterium | reverse complement strand
CGTGCGAAGTTGTAGGCGCCGCCGGCACGGGGAATGGCCGAGCTTAACTCGGCAAAGCTCATTGCTGTAAACATTGCAAGAAGGCCATTGAGAGCAAAAGTCAACACCACTCCACCCGGACCCGCTTCGCCGATGGAGATGCCCATGCCCAAAAAGACACCGGCGCCGATCATCATGCCAAGACCCATCATGGTAACATGGAATAGGGATAATTCGCGCGAAAGTTCCGGTGTCGGACTGGAAGAAGAGGAGGGGCTATTTGCCATTCTTTTTGCCCTTAATTGTTTCTCTCGCAGTCCTGTAGCCATCAGAGGCGATTCGCTCAATAGAGGCCCGCGACAGCACAGTTATCGTAATAACCGCCAATAAAGCCGCTGCGGTTAAAATAATACCAATCAGCATATCCTTTTCCATAGCGCAAATATATACCCGAAACAGCGGTGATATGCAATAGCGGGGTTTGTACCAGAAAAAAGAAATGAGCTTGCATAAAAGAGGGCAAAGAACAGGACATGTCCCAAAAGAATAGTAGAATCCCGATCACCGGGATCGGGGTTTAACTAAACACAGAAGCTGTTTTTTTGAATACTATGTCACTTTGCAAGTTCATAAGTATCTTTAGCGATGGCGGCTTCTTCATCGGTTGGAATAACAAAGACCTTCACGCGGCTGCTGGTTGTGCTGATCTGGCTTTCTTTTCCCGATGCGGCCGCGTTTTTGTCGGCATCAATCTCGATACCGATCTGTGGCTGGTCCGAACAGATCATGGCTCTGAGGTCAACCGCATTTTCACCAATACCGCCGGTAAAGACAACCGCATCAACAGTGCCCAAAACAGCGGTATATGTGCCGATGTATTTTTTGACACGGTAGGCAAAGATATCGATCGCAAGCTGTGCGCGTTCGTCGCCGCCGGCCGCGAGTTCGGTGAGATTTCGCATATCATTGGACTGGCCGGAGATACCGAGAAGACCGCTTTTTTTATTGCAGAGCGTGTTGAGTTCTTCAATGCTGTAGCCCTTGTCGGCGAGGTAGAACAGAATCGCAGAGTCAAAATCGCCGGTGCGGGTACCCATGACAACGCCCTCAAGCGGGGTCAGGCCCATTGATGTATCGACGGAGTTGCCGTCCTTAACAGCCGTAATCGAACAGCCATTGCCAAGATGGCATGTGATGATGTTAACGCTGTCTTTGTCTTTGCCCATCAGATCGGCGGCACGTCGTGCGACATATCTATGACTGATGCCGTGGAAACCATATCGACGGACACGATATTTTTCGTATAACTCGTACGGCAAAGCATACAGATAAGCTACTTCCGGGATCGTCGTATGAAACGCCGTATCAAAACACGCCACCTGTTTTGCATGCGGCAAACCTTGCTGAGAGGCACGGATACCCGTCAGGTTCGGCGGGTTATGCAACGGAGCCAGGTCGGCAAACTTTTCGACCGAAGCAATGACCGCCTCGTCAATGAGTACCGAACCACTAAACTCTTCGCCGCCGTGTACCACCCGGTGACCGACGGACGCAATCTCAGAAACATCCTTGAGAACACCATATTCCGGATCAACCAGCATCGCCAGAATCAGGTCCATGGCCTGTTCGTGGTTGGCAACGGTCTTTTCAATATCATGCGTCTGACCGCCGACTGTCTGTGAAAGCCGGGATTCTTTATCGCCGATACGCTCAACGGCACCCTTTGCCAGAACATCTGCTTCGGGCATCTGGTAAAGCTGATATTTGACAGATGAACTGCCTGCATTAATTACGAGTACTTTCATCTCTATTTTCCTGTTATCTTAAAAATCGGCTATGTTTCTATGATTCAATTTGTACCAGTGTAATGGCTGTCGTGTTGGCTGTCTTGAAAATTCGTGTTTTTCACCAATTTTTAAGATTTTCTGTAATAAAACCCCCTCTTTATGCGTCTTTTTATGTGTAACTTTGCTTTTATTTGATCCACCGTCCTGGCGGAGAACGGTATTTTTACGCTTTTGTTACTTTAATTTTTCTCAAAATAGTTTAAAATCAGTGGTATTAACACTAAAAACCGCGAATCAAGAAGGAATCACAGTGAAAAAGCAGATCGGACAATTGCTCAGAGCTAAGAACTACATCAGTGAGATCCAATTGAACTCTGCTCTGGAGCAGCAGCATCGTGATTCCAGAAAATTGGGCCGAATTCTGACTAAAAACGGCATAATCAGCTCTCGTCAATTAGCTGAAACGCTGGCAGAGCAGGCCGGAATCGAAAAACTCGATCTGGAATCTCTGAATTTAGGCCGGGAATTAATCGACCTGGTACCCGCCGAAATGGTCAGCCAGTACAATTTATTGCCCGTATCCCGGCAGAATGGCCGATTGACTCTGGCGATGACAGATCCTTTTGATACCGAAGCCATTTCCAACATTCGGTTATTGACCGGCCTATCGGTACGTAGAATTTTTTGCAGCACGAGTGATCTGGAGAAAGCCATCTCAAAATATTACGGCAGTAATGTCGCACGCATGCTGAATGACCTGGCCCCCGGTGAAAAAGGTCCAAAAGACGCTAAATCTGAGCTTGAGAATGGACAGTTAACCACTTCCAAACTGCACGAGCTGGCTCGTGAACCATCACTGGTGAATCTGGTGAATCTAATCCTTCTGGAAGCTATTGAAGCGCGGGCAAGTGACGTTCACATCGAACCGTTTGAGAAAGAGGTCAAGATCAAGTATCGCGTTGACGGCGTACTTATCGAAAAATCCGCTTCGCCCAAACGGCTGCACCCGGCGATTGTTTCGCGCATTAAAATCATGGCGATGATGGACATTGCCGAGCGGTTTGTCCCGCAGGACGGACATATTGAATTCGCCGCCACTAAGGGCAAGATCGATATTCGCGTATCGACGGTTCCGACGGTGTTTGGCGAAGCGGTAACAATGCGTCTGCTGGACCGCAGCGCGGCGCTGATCGAACTGAAAGACCTCGGTATGAATCCGCAAACGCTGACAGGTTATTCAGAATGTCTGAAAAAGGCCCACGGGATCGTGCTGGTAACGGGCCCGACCGGCAGCGGTAAAACAACGACCCTGTATGCTTCACTCAACCACATCTTTGACCCCAGCTTGAAAATCATTACGATCGAGGACCCGGTGGAATATCAATTGGACGGAATCGTTCAAATGCCGGTCAATCCGCGGCGGGGTCTTACGTTCGGACGCGGACTTCGGCATATTCTGCGGCAGGACCCCAACATTATCATGGTTGGTGAAATCCGCGATAAAGAAACCGCCGATATTGCGATCCGGGCGGCCCTGACCGGGCACCTTGTTTTTTCGACCCTGCACACCAATGATGCCGCCGGAGCGGTAACGCGTCTGATTGATATGGGCGTGGAGCCGTTCCTGTTGGCCAGTTCGCTGGAAGGCGTGATCGCACAGCGTCTGGTACGTCGCATCTGTCCGGTCTGCCGCGAGGTGTATCATCCCAATGCGAGTATTCTTGACGGATTGAAAAATTCGATCAGCATCCCGCATGATGCCAAGTTGTACCATGGTGTCGGTTGTGACGAGTGCAACAAAACCGGCATGAGCGGGCGTGTGGGCATTTTTGAGATGTTGCGGGTCAGCGATTCAATGCGAAAGCTGATTTCGACCAGTCCGACGACCGAACAGATTGTCGCGGCAGCGTCATCGGACCATGTTAGCATGCGGCATGATGGTATTTTGAAGATTTTAGCCGGCCAAACCACGCCGGAAGAAGTGCTGCGCGTGACACAGGGCGTTGAAGAAGAAGACCGGCAGGAATAATACACAACCCTCTGACAGGAGACGAGAAGTCGTTTGGCGACATTTGAATACATCGGAGTTGATGCGTCAGGACAGAACGTCAAGGGCGTGATTGAGGCAGTGGACCGCAAGGCCGCCATCGCGGATTTGTCGGTGCGCGGACAGTTTGCCTCGAAGCTGACCGAAACAGGTGATGCCGTCGAAGCCGGAGCAAATGAGGGGTTCTCGTTTAGTTTCGGTGGTTCGCGGATCAACGACAAGAAAATCCTGGAGATGACAAGCCAGTTGGCAACCGCGCTGAAGGCGGGACTGCCGATATTAAACGCGCTGGAGATTCTCAAATCTCAGCAGAAAAATGAGCGGATGGGCGAACTGCTGGATGAACTTTCCGTGGCCGTCAGCAGTGGCCAAAGCATGAGCGAGGCAATGGCCAAGCACCCCGATATATTTTCGGCTCTGTATGTGTCAATGGTACGTGTCGGCGAGACCGGCGGTATCCTTGATAAGACGATGCAGCAGTTGGTAAATCTGATGAGCCGTGAAATCAAGATACGCAGTAACCTTATTGGTGCCTTGATATACCCGTTTTTCATACTAACGGTAGGGCTTATTTCTATGATTGTGATTCTGATATGGGTACTGCCAAAGATTATTAACACGATTGGCATGGAACCGTCGATGTTGCCGCTACCAACAAAAATGCTGATGGGACTGAGCCAATTTCTCCTGTCGTTCGGGTGGTTGGTAGCCATCGGGCTGGTTTTGGGCGTTTATGCTTTTGTCAAATGGAAAAAGTCGCCGCAAGGAAGGGTGTCGTGGGACAGCTTCAAGTTGAAGTTGCCCTTATTTGGAAATGTTTTAAGGACCTTATCCGTGGGACGATTTGCACGAACACTGGGTGCATTGACTTCCAGCGGAATAACGATTCTGGAAGCACTGCAAGTCGTCCGGGATACGTTGGGCAATGAAGTACTGGCTCTGCAAATCGATGACGTAGCGGGAAAAGTCAAAACCGGCTCAAATCTGGCGGACCCGTTGGAAGAATCAGGCATGTTTCCGGCATTGCTGGTGCAGATCGTTGCGATGGGAGAGCAGACCGGCTGCCTGGATGAATTGCTGCTCAATGCCGCTGAAACTTTTGATGAGCAAGCCGATACCGTTGTGTCACGTTTTATGACGCTGTTCCCATCGCTTTTGATCCTGGGGCTGGCTCTGGTAATTGCCTTTATCATCATGGCGACACTATTGCCAATATTAACGATGGATTTGAGCATTTTTTAAATAATGAGGAAATGAACATGAAGAGAAAAAAACAACAAAAAGGTTTTACGCTTCTGGAGATTTTGGCAGTAGCGGCGATTGTCGCGCTTATGGCTGTGTTTGTAGTACCTAATGTATTTAAGAAATTAGGAAAAGCCAAAGCAAATATCGCTCGGGCTAGTATGGGCATCCTTGAAAGAGGCATCGAAGACTTTCGATATGATTGCGGAAGACTTCCCACTCAGGACGAAGGACTGAACGCTCTATTGGAAGCACCTGCGGACCTAGAAGAAAAATGGTCGGGCCCATATTGTAAACGTAGTCAACTGGAAGACCCCTGGGGTAATCCGTTTGAGTATGTGGCCGAAGGCATGATCAATCTAGGGAATTATGACCTGATTTGTTTCGGCGCCGACGGCGTTGAAGGCGGAGAAGGCGATAACGTGGATATCTATAATGACTAAAACCGGTGGCAAACAATTCGGCACCACACAAAAGAATGGCTTTACGCTGGTGGAGCTTCTGGCTGTGACAGCATTGATTGCACTGCTGTCTTCAGTTGGTATTGCCTCCTATGCTCGCACATTTCATCGCTGGGCGGTAGAACAAAATGCCCGTCAGCTATACATGGCAGCAAAGTCAGCCCGGTTATACGCAGTTGAACATCAACAGAATTGCACGTTGACGCTGGACCGGGAAAATCGTCAGTTTTTTCTGACCATTGAGAATGAGAATCAAGACACTGAGGAAAAGGGCTTGGCACTGGTCTCGACACCCTGGAGCCGCAAGGTCCAATTACAGGAACATGTCTCCTTTGAAGCGGCAAAGATCGCCGGACGGGAAGAAGATACCAAGGGCGGAATCGTTTTTCGTCCCGACGGAACAGGGGACAATGCCGCTATTCAATTGGGAGACGGTAAGGTTCATTACACAATCATGATCAGCGGCGGTACCGGCAGAGCACGATTGCTCGAAGGCGAAGCCGAACAACTGCAAACAGATCAGATCGATCTTGATTTGATGGGAAATATTTAAAAAGGTTTTAATGAAACAGAATGGCATTAGTTTGCTTGAGACTGTTGTGGCGGCAACAATTTTAGCCGGCTCTGTAATGACAGTGTGCGGACTCAGCGCCAAAAGCCTGCGGTCAGTCCGGCTGAATCAGGAATATGAGAAAGCTTGGGACTACATGGATCGGCAGCTTGTGTTAATCGATACGGCAGGTGTAGAGGTTCTCACAGAAGGCACATCAAAATCAGGACAATTTGAAAGCTTTGACGGCCGTATCTGGAGATGGACCGCACAGGCAGAAGAAACCGAACTGGTTGGTTTATACGATGTTAGTATGCAGGTGGAATGGCTCTCGGCAGGTCGGCTCAGACAGATTCGATGTCAGACACGGCTGTCCGGTCAGCCAATGATGCTTGATGCAACAGAAGCATCATCGGAAACAACAGGGAATCAGGGAACAGGCCAACGATGAGAATGGCACAACGAAAACAATCCGGTTTCACGCTGCTGGAAGTGATGGCCGCTTCAGTGATTACCGCTTTTATCGCAATGGTCGCAATCAGCGGACTCATTAGTGTGACTTCCGCGCGTAAGCAGATTGATGAAGTCACAGTTGTTAATGATGAGTTGCGTTTCGTGGCTGACTGCCTGAGACGAGATTTGGCGGGTTTTTACCGTAACAAAAATGAGATGTTGTTTGAAGGATCGATGGAAGAAACAAACGCCGGCGTCTTCCCAAAACTGCGATTTCGGTCGATCTGCACAAATAAAACCCGAATCGACCAACCGGAAGGTGATTTGTATGAAGTGGAATATTTTTTGGCGGCAGGCGACGAAGGAACACCCTGGATCGCACGGCGCCAGTGTCCAATCGTAGGCAACGAAAAAACACCGGAAGAAACTGCAGGCGGAGTCATGACGCGCCTGGCGGAACGGTTGTCCCTCTTTCAGGTTCGCTATTTCAACGGTGAACAATGGCAGCAGGAGTGGCCAATGGAACTGACGCAGATGCCGATACTGGTGGAAATCTCATTAGGTGCAAAAGTAGAAGAAAAAAATGATAACGTAACGGTTTATGCCAAACAGTTTTTTATTAACTTCCCCCGAAATGGACAGGAAGATGAAGAGATCGATATGGAGATGGAAGCTGAAAATCCTGAAGAAACGATGAGCCAGTCATGACAGGAATCATTGCAAAAACCTGCTCTCGCAAAGGATTAGCCCTAGTAACCGTATTATGGGTTACAATCCTGATGATCGTGCTGGCCAGTGTCACATCTCAGAGCAGTCTGCTGGATACACACATCAGCCACGTAGATGTGGAGCGGCAGCGCTGTCGCTGGGCATGCCGAGCCGGTATCGAAACAGCGATTGCGCTGCTGGTTGAGGATGATCCCGGCTATGATTGCCTGATGGATGATTGGGGGCCGGATTCGGATTGGTTAACGGACCTCGAGTTTGAAGGATGTACTGTTCAGGTAACAGTAACAGATACCTCATCTAAACTAAACCTGAACAATGTCAGTAAAGAACAACTGATGTATTTGCCGGACATGACCGAGGAAATTGCCGACAGTCTTTTGGATTGGCGCGATGAAGACGACCAGATTCGCGAATTCGGCGCTGAGGATGGTTATTATATAAATCTCGATATTCGGTATCGCCCCCAAAACGCACATTTCAAGACCACACATGAACTCCTGCGGGTACGCGGCGTAAGCGAAGGATTATTTTATGGTGACTCAAAGCGCCAGCTGCTTTCTGAAGAAAACGCCGGCTGGGTGAATTACCTGACAAATGTTTCGTATGAAGCAAGTATTAATCTGTCAGGTGAAAGCAAGATCGATATCAATCAGGCCAATGAGCAACAATTGCGGCAAACTCTTTCCCTGAAACCGGGACAAGCCAAGTGGATTGTTGACAACCGTACATTCCAGAAGTATAGCGATATTCTAAAGGAAACATCTTCTTCAAGTACTGCAAACACAAATAGAGGTTCCGGGAATACTTCGGATTCAAACGACCCCCGCGAACAGCAGGATACCCAGGCCACACCGCCGAATTTGAACACCGCATTGAATATTATTGACAATGCGGCTTTAAATAATAATCAATTTTATTCGGGCCGGATTAACATCAATACTGTCGGAGTTATTGTTCTGACAGCAGCGCTCGAGGGCAATCGCGAGCTCGCTGAAAGTATTATTGCTTATCGAGACGGCATGGCGGGCGGTTTTACACGCATGACCGATCTTCAGGAAATCGAAAGCATGACAAAAGACATACTCAAAAAGCTGGTTGATCTTGTATCCGTTCGTTCGAGTGTTTATGAGATTGATTGTCAGGCCTTCTCAAATGCAACAAATTTGAAATTTCGTGTAAAAGCAATTGTTAATCGTGAAGAAAGCGAAGGAAGAATTATTTATTGGCGTGAAGGGAACAGCTATTGACGGAAAGCAATGAAACAACTGTAAAATACACAGCCGGTGTGAAACTGTCCGCGACAATGGATACCGCAATGATTGTTCTGTTGAAAGGAGCCGGAGCGGACGCCGGCATTGTCGGCTGTGAGACGTTAACCTGCTCGAATCATCTGCAAAATATCTGGCACTGGCTTGATAAGCAAACAGCCGGTGGCAGCGTTACAGTTGCCGCAGGTGTGGACTCGTCCGGAATTCGGTTTTTGAATATTCGGATTCCTGCGGTTGATGAATCACAGCAATATCCTCTGATTCAGACACAGGCCGAAGCAATCCTGCCGTTATCAGCCGAGCAGACGGCCCTGGCATGGCGAACCGAACGGAACTCAAATGGTTTGTTCTGTCGGGTTGCGGCAGCTCGTAAAGAATTGTTAACGCCGGTGTTGGCCGGAACAGAGCGGGTACAAGCGGTAAGCCCGGAAGCTGTTGGGTTGGTTATGGCATGGAAACATTTCGGCGGGACCGTAAAACAACCGTGTATTTTACTGCATCGGCGGAAACATGATTTTCTGGCAGCAATGTTAAAGGACGGACGTTTATTGCAATCAGCAGTGATTGATGCCGATGGAGCAGATTTGCAAAACGGGTTGCCTGCCGGATTGTTGCTGCAGGATATTCTGACTGAAATCGAACAAATGGAAGCCGAATTCAGCCAGAAACTTCCGTTGTTTATTCTTTCCGAAAACGCACAGGATAATTTCCTGAATGCTCTGTGCACCCAAATTCAATCCCCTGACCGTAAAACCGAGATAGCGCCGCTTGAAAATCTTTCAAAACAGACCATTGGGCTTGAATCACTGGAAGCGTTCGGGCTGGCACTGGCCGCGATAAATGCTCAGCAGATCGATTATAATTTCCGCCGGGTCGAGACCTTAAATCAACCGAAAGAGATAGATATCAATGCCCGCACAAAACTGCGTAAAGCAATTGCTGTAACGATTGCTTTGTTGGCACTTGTTCTGGGAACATCCTATTGGAGCATGAAGAAAGAAGTCAAGTTGCTGAATCGGGTCATGGCCGCCAGCCATGAAGAACTAACGGTCCGACAGGTGCTTGCAGAGCAGGCCTATCGTGAAACAGTTGCGCGGGCCCGGCCGGATATCGTGGATTTGTTTCAGCGTATTCAAAAATGCCAAGGAGACATTTTGCTCGATACATTTGAATTCGAAAAAGGCAAGCCCGCCAAAATCACAGCAACAGGAAATAGTTACGATGCGGCCTATCAGTTTCAGAAAGAACTAGAGAGCCAGAATAAAAATGTGATAACAAATGTCAGACTATTGGAACCCCGCCTGGATCAGAAAGGGAATAAAGTGAAATTCACAGTAACATTTCACTATCGAAACTTTAGTAAATAGACAAAGGTATGTATGTGGAAAAAATTGAAACCACGTGAAAAACGAA
>CALETL010000228.1 GCA_937920485.1 uncultured Phycisphaerae bacterium | reverse complement strand
CCTGGAACTACCCGAGCGTGAACTTGCTTGTGCCCCGCTGAATTCGCCTGTTGGAAAGAGCTATTTCGGCGCGATGCGATGCGGCATTAACTGTGCGTTGGCAAATCGTCAGATACTAATGCATCTTGTGCGGGAGGTATTTGAGGATGTAGCCCCACAAGCAAATATCCGTCTGCTCTACGATGTTTCACATAATACCTGCCAGCAGGAAAACCACGCTGTTAACGGCAAAAAAAAGAGCGTTTTCGTTCACCGCAAAGGCGCCACCCGCGCCTGGGGCCCCGGCCATGATGAACTGCCCGCAGAATACCGCAAAACAGGCCAGCCCGTGTTGATTGGCGGTACGATGGGAACCGCTTCCTATATTTTAGCAGGCACTACGACAAGCGAACGCCTTGCCTTTGGCTCAGCGTGCCACGGAGCCGGACGCAATATGAGCCGCCGTGCCGCAACCAAAAAATGGCACGGTAAAGAGGTCGCCGGGCGTCTGGCAAGCGAGGGCATCCTCATCCGCAGCCGTTCGCTTCGCGGCATCGCCGAAGAAGCCCCCGGAGCGTACAAAGACGTCAGTGAGGTCGTCGAAGCCACACACAACGCAGGACTTGCCAAAAAAGTCGCCAAATTGGTCCCGTTGATCTGCATTAAAGGGTAATAACGCAATAATGCCATTAATGCATAAACTTGACACACTTCTAAACCGGCTGTAAAGTGAAACATAACATTGCTGATTTTATGAAATAACAAGGACGCCCAAGTTGAAACGCTTACGACGTGACATGTATGCCTGCGGCGAGGCGGGATTGCCGAAACAAATCTTTTGTCAGGAAAGAGCATGGCAATTGGACACTGTATTTAAGCATGATTTTTTCGCCTGCACCGGACGTTATCAGTGCGAGCAAACACAAGAGTTGATCGTTTTAAAAATTAATCGACTACGGCCGTTTCTATATATTCCACTGGCATGGATCGGGCGGTTCCTTTGTGAACGGGAAATGAACGTTCTGAAGCAACTTCGGGATATTGAGCAGGTTCCCCAACTTATCAAGCCGTATGGACGCAATGGATTCATCTATCGCTACATCGAAGGCAAATCGCTGGATGAAAAGCCGGAATTGCCGGACGATTTCTTTGACCAACTTGAGAACGTGCTGACAGCAATTCATCAGCAGAATGTCTGTTATATGGATATGAATAAGCGTGGTAATATTCTGATCGGCACCGATAATAAGCCTTATATAATTGACTTCCAGATATCGTTATTCCTGCCGGCAAAATGGTGTAACGGATTGAAAGAGAAATTCCGTCGCGAGGATCTGTATCACTTGTTTAAGCATAAACGCAGATTAAGACCAGATTTATTGACTCAGGATGAACGCGCCTCCTCAAAGAGAACCAGCCGATTGATCTCTGCACATCGAGTCATTGCAAAACCCTTCCAAAAAGTCCGTCGCTCTATCCTGCGACTTTTATATAAAAAAAATATCCTGAAATCTAACTCAGAATCCGACCGCAGCCCGGAAAACGACCCAAGTCGCTTTATGAAGTAAAACAGCAAATTGCACAAAAAGTACCCTTCTTTTTCCAAGGAAAAGCTTGAAATCCGAAAGAAATTGGCTAACATATCCCTTTCTTCCGGACAGGGAGTCCCGGAAATGCATGTTAGACACTATGAAATGCGCTTGTAGCTCAATTGGATAGAGCATTGGTCTACGGAACCAAAGGTTTGGGGTTCGAATCCCTACAAGCGCGTTTTTCTTAATCCCCTTTCAAGAAATGGCTTACAGACTTTTTTTTAAGTTTTTTTGACAGCAAATCGGCCTGCGTATAACTTTCTGTATAACTCCTACGAGTCAAAACGACAATGCAATGAGTTATCAGAAAGGAATGAATATGGCCAGACACAACCCAATCAAAACCACGTCCCTGCCGGGAACGATCTACCTCAACAAAAACCGCTACTGGTGGAAGGTCAAACTGCACGGTGAATCCACCATCAAAGCACGACCCCTCAAGCCCGTCGGGGCCTGCTATGCCACAACCGATTATGCGGTCGCCGTCGAATGCGCCAAGCAACTGCTCCAACAGCACCTTTTTAAGCAGCGCATTCCCCACCAAGGTGACATCAAAATTATTCCGGACCTGGTGCGTGCCTATATGGATTTTGCCAAGGAATACTATGTCGGCCCCGACGGCAAACCCACACGGGAACCGCTGGATATTAAGTATGCGATGGCTGTCCTGATCGACTGTTTTCCGTCCCTGCCCGTCGAGGAATTCGGTCCACTGCGGCTTAAAGAAGTTCGTGAGGCGATGATCGAAATGAACTGGTGCCGGAATCTGATCAATCGGCGAATCAGTATGATCCGCCGGATGTTTAAGTGGGCCGTCTCTGAACAGATCGTCTCGCCCATGATACTGCATGGCCTACAGTCGGTAGCCGGGCTTCGACGCGGCAGGACACGGGCTAAAGAGTCCAAGAGAGTCCTGCCAGTTGATGAGCTGCATGTTAATGCGGTATCAGGTACATTGATATCCATCCCCTTTCAAGAAAAACAATTCTTGTTTTACTGAGACACTTTGTGATCGATATAATAGTAAGAACAGCAAAGACTCTAATCACGGATTAGTTATAGCATTGGTTGTAATTGGAAAATGGACTGTAAATTTCGTCAATCGCAACCGACCACATCGCCTCAGCTTATGATTATTATACGTGAAATTGGGCAGGAGGTTATTAAAGCCGTTGATATAATAAATATAAGATTGTAAGTATTTATATAACAAGAAGATACAAACATTACATTTTAAGTCTTTTATAGTTTGTCCCTCCGCTTAGCCTTTCTAAAACCCAAAAACACCTTGAGACAGGATCTTTAGCTGATCCAATAAAGACAGTGGACACAATCAAGCATATTCGAAGAAAGATCCTAATAGCCCGTTTCAACCTGTGTATCTT
>CALETL010000227.1 GCA_937920485.1 uncultured Phycisphaerae bacterium | reverse complement strand
CGGATTTTCTTGAATTGCTTAAATCAATATCAAAAGAATCCGTTGTGTTATTAAAACAGAAACTTTGTCATTCCAACTCGCAGCATGAAAAAAACAATTTTATCGAAAGTATGTGATCTTTTGTGGCATCATGCTGGGTGGTTTTCTGGTTGGCTCGGGATGCGTTCAAGATACAGGTATCAAGCAGATTAACGGTAACCACTGGGTGGGAATCTGGGCGTCGTCGGCGCAGGAAGTAGAATCAAAGCTGATGCCATCTGACTTTCAGGAACTGGACGATGCGGTCATTGACGGAAAGGGTTCGACTGAGGGTGAAAACCGCCGCTGGCCTCGAAGATTAGAAACCTGACCTATTCGACGGCAACAGATGCTCAGCGAAAGGAAAATCGTGAAAGCTGGAACAAGTGGGATGTAATCGCAACAGCAGTGGTATTGGGTCTGGTTCTTGCGATGTACCTGTACTTTTCATTCTGGTTGAATTGATCTAATCTGTGTTTGAAATAAACAATTAAGAATAGGAAATAAATAGTTCAATGTATAACAACCTATCCTGAACCGCCCATGCCTTTGTTGAGGCTAATCTTTACAGGAGAAGAAGTATGCACATAATAAAGTACCCAGAAAAGGGGCAGTTTTCGACTGAAGGGGTCGTTATTGCATGGGATAAAAATGTTGGCGATGTAGTCAAGAAGGGTGATCTTATAACCAAAATTGAGGCGTCCGGCGAGTGGATTCAGATCGAATCGGCTGCCGATGGGGCATTGCTGAAAGTGCTGGCGGATACTGGCCGGTTTGTCAGGTCCGGTGATCCATTGGCGGTGATTGGTAAGGAAGGCGAGGATATTTCCAAAGTGCTTGAGCAACTGGAGCAAGATAAGCCGGTAACTGCTAAACAGGCCCCCAAGGTCCAGCCGAAGCCAAAAGCCAAGCCCGCCGTCGAGGTTCAATCCGTCCAGTCAACACAACCTAAAAATGAGGAAGTTATGACATCCCCACAATCTACAGGTAATCCTGATAACGTTGTTCCGATTTTAATGCCGCAGGCCGGTCAGAGCATGGAAGAGGGTACGATTTTGTCCTGGAAAGTCAAAGAAGGTGATACCATCGAAGTCGGGCAGGTCATCATGGAAATTGAAACGGATAAGGCGACGATGGAAGTCGAAGCTACCGATGCCGGTCGACTTGCCAGAATCGTTTCCGGCGAAGGCGACATTGTTGAAGTGAAAAAGCCGGTGGCTTTTATTGCTGAAAATGATGCTGATGTGGACGCTTACCTTGCGGCAGCAGGCATAACAGCGCCTGCGGCTAAAAGTGCTCCTGCTCCGGCGACTGCACCCGCACAAGCCGCACCAGCTCAACCGGCAGCATCTGTGCCTGAAGGTGCGGTTGTTCCGATCTTGATGCCTCAGGCCGGGCAAAGCATGGAAGAGGGTACGATTTTGGCTTGGAAAGTCAAAGAAGGCGATACTATTGAAGTCGGCCAGATCATCATGGAGATCGAAACGGATAAGGCCACAATGGAGGTCGAAGCCGTTGATGCCGGGCGTGTGGCCAAGATCGTTTCTGCTGAAGGGGATATTGTCGAAGTGAAAGTTCCGGTTGCCTATCTCGCCGAAGAGGGCGTGGATGTAGACGCTTATATTGCTTCTGCAGGCGGTGCATTGGTACCTGTTGTGGCCAAGGCCGAAGCTAAAGCCGCTCCGGCTAAAAGTGACGCGTCTGCGGCTCCCAAAACGCCGGCTTCTGTAAGTGCTTCCGGCCGAGTGAAAGCTTCTCCGGCAGCCCGCAAGGCCGCTGCTGACAAGGGCATTGATCTGGCATCGATTGGAGCCGGTTCCGGTCCGGGAGGACGCATTTTGGCATCTGATGTAGAGAATGCCGATGTGACTCCGACAGAAACACATGTTCAGCCACTCAGTAAAATGCGGCGTGCGATTGCCAAAAACCTGCTGTATTCAAAACAGAATGTTCCGCATTTTTATGCGAAAACAACCATCGACGCGGGATTGTTGTTTACGACCTATCGCAAGACCAAGGAACAGTTCAAATGCAGCGTAAATGACTTTGTAACGATGGCCTGTGCCAAAGCGGTTCGTCAGTATTCGGCTTTTCGAAGCCAGTATATAGATAACAGCATTACTGAGAATCCCTCAGTCAATATCGGCATTGCGGTAGGAACCGACGAGGGATTGACCGTGCCGGTAGTGGTCGGTGCTGACAAGATGAAATTGGAACAGTTGTCGGCCCGGACGCGTGAAGTCGTAGAATCAGCCCGAAACGGTAAACTGGAAGGCATGGGGAAAGGCGTCTTTACGATCACCAATCTCGGCATGTTTGGCGTCGAAGAGTTTGCGGCCATCATCAATCCGCCGGAATCAGGAATTTTGGCTGTAGGTGCGATTCGTGAGGGTGTAATCGTCAAAGACCAGGAAATGCGACCGACACGACTGATGACGGTGACGGTAAGTGTTGACCATCGCGTGATTGATGGTGTTGTGGCAGCACAATTCCTGAAAACGTTGAAAGAACTTCTTGAAAACCCTGAACAACTGGTTTCATAAAAAACCATAGATAAGGATAAGATCATGGCAGAACATTATCAAATTGCAGTTATCGGGGCCGGCCCCGGTGGTTATATCGCAGCATTAAAAGCCGCTCAATTGGGCGCTAAAACCGCCGTTGTTGAAAAACATCATCTCGGCGGAACGTGCCTGAATTACGGGTGCATTCCCTCAAAAGCCCTGTTGGCTTCGGCGGAATTGATGCATAAGATACAGGGGGCGAATTCGCTGGGTGTCAGCATCAACGGAACAGTCGGTTTTGACTGGCCTGCCATCCAGAAGCGAAAAGACAAGGTTCTGATGAAACTGCGCGGCGGCGTTAAAGGACTTTTCGGCGCTCGAAATGTTACACTTTATTCCGGTAAGGCCGTTCTTGACGGACCCGGTAAGGTCAATGTAACAGATGAAAAGGGCACCAGCGACTCTTTCACCGCGGATAAGATTATCCTGGCGACCGGTTCTGTGCCCGCGCGGATTCCCGGCTGGCCGACCGATCCGGAAATGGTTTGCACATCCGATGAAGCCCTGCACTGGAAAGAACTGCCCAAGCGGCTGCTGATTGTCGGCGGCGGTGTGATCGGTTGTGAGTTTGCCTGTATGATGCATGAGTACGGCGTGGAAGTAATGATCGTCGAATTGATGGATTCATTGCTGCCTGAAATGGAAACACAACTCGGACAGGCGATTGAAGGTGTTTTTGCCAAACGCGGGATAGGCATTTATACCGGCGTCAAGGTAGAAGACTTACAAGTCAAAGACGGCAGCGTTGAAGCGGTTATCTCCGGCAATCAATCGTTGCAGGTGGACAAAGTTCTTGTGGCGACCGGCCGACGGCCGAACACACAGGGCATCGGCCTGGAAAGTATCGGCCTTGAAACCGACAGGGGGTTCATCCGCGTCAACGATAAGATGGAGACTGGTGTTGAGAATTATTACTGCATCGGTGATGCCAATGGCCGATGCCTGTTGGCTCATGCCGCCAGCGCTCAGGGTGAGGTTGCGGTTCAAAACGCGCTCGGCCATAGCGCCGAACAAACACGGCCGGTACCGAACGCGGTTTATACATTCCCGGAAATCGCCTCCGTGGGCCTGACCACAAAACAGGCACAGCAGCAGGAGATTCCGGTTCGTGTCGGCGAGTTCCCGATTGGTTATTTGGGCAAAGCGATGGCTGTTGGGGAGGAGTTCGGCTTCGTCCGGGTGATTCGACACTTTGAGGATGAACGCCTGCTGGGTGTGCATGTGATTGGACATAATGCGACCGAGATCATCGAAAGCGCCACAGCAATGCTTACATTAAAAGCGTCGGCGAAAGATCTTGCGGAGATGATCTTCGCGCATCCGACACTCTCTGAAGCCGTCAAAGAAGCCGCTGAAGACGCCTTCCAAAGCGCGATGCATCTGCCCCCTAGAAAGATCACACGCATTGCTGTAGATGCTGAAGAAATTAAATAAAGGAATCGATATTCATGGATAAGACAGGAACTCATGCAATAGATTTCCTGAAATCGCTCGGCAGTGTTGATACGGTGCTGGCCGAGGCAGGCAATGCCAGTTTGCCGGATTCACTCACATATAATTCTCACATTCACCTGCCGCCTAACTTTTCAGCGGAAATGGGAATTGTCACCCCTGTGCTTTATAAGAACTATATCTTCGTTTCCAGCTTCTTTGATGGTTCATTACTGCTGAAACTTAAAGATCAGGAAATGGGCGTTGATGTTGTCTGGCAGCGAAAAGGCGA
>CALETL010000226.1 GCA_937920485.1 uncultured Phycisphaerae bacterium | reverse complement strand
CTGTCCGCAATGACGTCTTAATGTTAAATGAACAAAACATAGAGGTCCTTCGTGATGGTAAAACTATGATTTATTCGTTCAATGGTAGTACATTCCCTTCCGGATCAATCCAGCTACACGGTCGTGATTGGTAGTCCCCGGGGAATAGTTTCGATTCTTCTATTCTGCGAATTCAAGGACACCGAAACAATCCGGCCTGTGAAAATTTGGTGTCTTACTGGGCACCGGTGACCACGTTATCCAGTGGGGATGTGAGCTGTCATCAGCACACTTATAGAAATTCCCATGCCAGATGACCCCCGGGGCGGGCTTTTCAATTTCTGTATAGTGAGCGAGGATGTTCAGGGGTACAGCATACTCCAATGTCCAGGTCAGGGGTTTGGAGATCTCATGGCGAATCGGGCCTGAAGCGGAACTGGCAATTCGTATTTGTCGACAGTCCGCAATCTCCAGGAACCGACTGTTCTGGCGAGGTCCTGTATGATGCCGCATCAGCAGGACACCACAGCAATTGATTTCGACGTTAAAGTAAGCATTGGGTTGATTGGGATTCGGGGCAAAAAAGAATTCGACGCAGCTATCCTTCCAAACCTCACCATGGATCTGAGTTGTAACTGCGCGGACATACTGATCTTGAACTCGAAAAATCACATAGAGTTCATGATCGTCATATTGCAGTTTCACCTCTGATTTAGGTAAGTGTTCAGATTGGACGGGCCAACGAGACAGGCCGATCTCGGCAGGCTCAATCTCCCGCCAAAAAGGCTTCTCCCAATTGGCATCAATGGTGTTGGCCTCGGAACATCTCTTAACCCCATAGCTCTTTTTCATTCGGTTTCCCTACTTGCCGGATTCAGCACCGATCTTACCAAACGATTTGAACAGGAAAAAAACCGTCACAAGCGCCACGCCGATTAGGATGAAACCCCATGCCATATTACCATAGACAAAGTTTCCGATGGCAAACAGCGACGCATAGATCGTCACGCACCCCAGGAATACACACAGGATCTGAATGGGAAGTTTCCAGTCCCCGATCGCGTTCTTCTGGTCAATATCCTCGCCGTCAGCTTTTGCTTCGGTGACCACTTTCCGCCATCCGGGACCGCCCGGATGACACAGCCGATAGAAATTCCGCAGCGTCTGAGTGTCCACAGCTGGTGTGATCAGCGTGGTCACAACCCAGACAATGGTCACGACAACAATACAGACCAGGAGTTGGACCGAAAATTCCAGACCTGCGATGGCCGGATGATAGATGTAAATCGTGTCACCTGACACGAGTCCTAAAAATCCAACCGCTACTTCACCCAGCGGCTTGGGTTCAAGGCCTGATTTCACACGGCGTTTATTGACGCGATCCAGTTCCCACTGGTTCTGAGCAGTATAAAACTTCTGTAGATCGGACGACCATGGTCTGTCAGTCGCAGTATCGACCAACGTTGTTACTGAGTTGGCGGCCTTGTGTACGTCAATCTCGGAAACCTTGGTATCGTAAACAACGCGTGCCGCATCACGGGCTTCTGCGTTTTCTTTATTTGCTTTTTTCCAAGCGGCGGCCAGGGCGCTTAATTCTGCTTTAAGTGCTTTTGTCTGGTCAGCGGCAATCCCACGCTGGGTATTGACCTCTTTGACGATTTCGGCATCTGCCACCGTGAAAACGCGATCTTGGACGGCTCCACTGCCGATATACCATTTGAGTGTGCCTTCGCTGCCGACACCGAGTACGATCCAGAACGCCACAACGGTCGCGGTGACCATCGCCATAATCTCCGTCCAGGCATTGATCCGCCACCAGAACCATCGCATAATATAGATGGCGCCGGTTCCGGCACCGGACAGCAGCAGGATTTTAAATGCCTGATAGGCATCCTCCAAGAAAGTCAATGCGAAGATACCCGCGATCATCATCAAGCCCACTGTGCAAAAACGGCCTGCTCGGACCATCTGTTTTTCAGTCGCATCTTTCTTCCAGAAGCGTTTGTAGAAGTCATTGACCGCATAGGATGATCCCCAGTTCAGATGGGTGCCGATCGTAGACATATAGGCCGCGATCAAAGACGCGACAACTAATCCCAGGAAACCCGGTCCCAACTTGGCGATCATGACCGGATAGGCAATATCCTGCCTGAGATAGGCCGGATCGATCCCGGGAAATTGTGTTTTGATGCTGGCCAGCGTCGGATAGCAGACAATCGAGGCCAACGCCACAATGATCCAGGGCCAGGGCCGTATTGCATAATGCATAAAGTTAAAGAGCATCGTCGCACCAATGGCGTTCTTCTCGTCCTTGGCCGCCAGCATCCGCTGGGCAATATACCCGCCGCCGCCTGGTTCGGCACCGGGATACCAGACCGCCCACCACTGAACCGCTACGGGGATCAGCAGCATCGGCACCCATGCCAGCCATGTTGAAAAATCCGGCATCCAGCTCAATTTGTCAACGATAGCCGGATTGGCAAGCAGCTGAGTCAGTCCACCGATTTCGGGTTGCCGGCAGGCCACGATCGCCGCATAAACCGCACCGAACATGGCAATGGAATACTGGAAAAAATCCGCCCAGATACAGCTCTTGATACCGCCGGCGGCAGCATAGAACACCACACCGGCCGAACCCACAACAACCGCCACCCACGGCTCCACATTGAAAATCACCTGGCCGATCTTAATCGCTGCCAGTGTCACGGTTCCCATAATCAAGCAATTAAAGAAAACGCCGAGATATAATGAACGAAACCCGCGGATAAATGCAGCGCTTTTACCGCTGTACCGCAGTTCATAAAACTCCAGGTCAGTCATGACTTTGGACCGCCGCCAGAGCTGGGCATAGATGAACACCGTCACCATTCCGGTAATGAGGAACGCCCACCATCCCCAGTTGGCCACGACACCGCCTTCACGGACCATCCCGGTGACCAAGTTCGGCGTGTCACAGGAAAATGTACAGGCCACCATCGAGATACCCAGCAGCCACCACGGCATACTTCGCCCGCCCAGGAAAAACTCCGCTGAACTGCTGCCGGCTTTCTTCGAGACGATCAGTCCGATCAGAATCACTACTACAAGAAAGGCGCCGATAATTGCCCAATCGATCCATTCTAACTGCACGTCATTCTCCTTGATTTTTATATTTTTCTTATATTAGGTATTCTGCAAAAAAACTCGATTGTTTTTCTTAGGCCTTCATCGAAACTCGCCACTGGCGTGGCTGTCAATAAATCGGGCTCCACCTGTTACCAATATTCGCATGTGATGTTTCTCCTGATTATAATTGCTTTTTATGCAAGCGTGTTCAAGATGTTTTCTGTAAGTTTATTCATTTCATCTTCCTGGTCCATAATAGATTGAACGAGTTTCATCTGCGTCCTCGTTCGATCCAGGTTGTGCCCCGGCCGATGGATCTTGTAATAGATATCACCACTTAAGTGATCTGTTAGGAAGCGGATCATTTGTTCAAATGTGATTAATTTGCCGGCAAACGCCAGATGCTCCTTTTCTGCATCTGTTAAAAATCCTGCCGTCTCTGAGGTATAACCCCGGGCAAGTTGTTCAAAAAATTGAATGTCCATCTCAATTCTTGATAAATCACGCTCATCTTCAGCCGCTTGGCATGTCGCCGTACGAACCATATCTCCAAAATCATACAGCGAAAGCCCCGGCATAACCGTGTCAAGGTCAATCACACAGATGCCCTCCTGTGTTTTCTTGTCAAACAGCACATTATTTATCTTGGTATCATTATGTGTCACCCGTTCCGGGATTTGGCCATTATTAAATAACTCGATCAGCACATCACACATTGAGGCATGCTTTAAAACAAATCCAATTTCATCCGCTGCATCACAGGCCCGGTCACAGGGGTCCTTATCAAGAACCTGTAAAAAGGTCTGTAACCGTTTTGGGGTATTATGAAAGTCCGGAATTGTCTCGGTAAGAGCCGGTTCCGGCAAGTCCGCCAAGTAACATTGAAACTGGCCGAACGCTTTCGCGGCTTTGTGTGCCTGCTCAGGCGTTTCAAGCACATCAAAGGCCAGAGTTCCTTCGATGAACAGCAAGCAACGCCAGTAATTTGCTTCAGGATCCTGATGATAACTCATCCCATTAATCGTTGGAACAACCGTTAAGACCCGACGTGAGGTATCGGACACATCAGAACTTTTTAATTTATGTTGGATATGGCTTGTGGCACGGACAATATTTTCCATTACACGCGGAGGATCTTTGAAAATAGAATGATTGATTCGCTGAAATACGTATCGAATCTCACAGTCGGCCTCATTACAGGTTATCAAAAAGGTGTCATTAATATGTCCAGTCCCGTAGGGAACAGCATTCAAATAATCGCCTGAAATCTGAAATTGATTGGCAATTTGCCCCACATCATAATTCATCACATCATTCCTATATATTAACAGATTAAAGCACGGGGAAATGAACATACCAAAGTCTCTCTGGATAAATTCCCTGTTCAATTAATTTCAGGATGCAGGATTGAGCAATTTCCTTATCCTGCGGATACGTTACCCCAAACCAGCGTTCATGCGTTTTGAGTATTTTCACTTTTTTCTCCCCTTCCTGCACCAACTTATCCACCCCCGAGGGAATATAAAATTCCCCTTTATTCTCATGGCCATGCCCTTGAAGATATTCAAAAAATTGCTGCTGCAAATGCTGAAATATATCCGGAGTAAACCCCCACAGGTTCATTGAGACAATTTCATCTCCCGTTAAGGGTTGCTCCTGGTGCCGATCATCCATAAAGGCAGCACCGTCCCCCTTTTTTCGAATGCTCGTTCGCTCAGTCACTGTAGACATGTACATGTCCGGACAATGCTGACAGACACCTCGAGCCACTGTTCCATAGTCAGATAGGGTGTTTCGCAATATATAACCGACCATCGCATATTCGTTATTGTCCCCATTGGCCATCTGCTGCAACTGCTTGGCCATAATGCGATACGCCTCGGCCCCATAAAAATCATCGGCGTTGATCACCGCAAAGGGTTCCTGGATAACATCCTTGGCCACCAAGATCGCATGACCCGTGCCCCAAGGTTTCTCGCGGCCTTCAGAAAGAGTAAATCCATTCAGACATGAATCCAACTCCTGATAGGCATAGGCTGTTTCAACATGTCCATCTAATTTGCTTCCGATTTTCTCTCGAAACGCATCTTCAAAATAATGTCGGATCACAAAAACAATTTTTTTGAAACCGGCCTGGATCGCATCATGCATGGAATAATCAATAATAACCTCACCGTTCGGGCCAACCGGGTCAATCTGCTTGAGACCGCCGTAGCGACTGCCCATTCCGGCCGCAATAATCAGCAATGTAGGTTGATCGCTCATGGATCCAGCTTTCTATTATGAATAATCTTCGACTGATTTTCTCAGCTTGCGGCAGGACTGATAAAACTCTTCAAGTTCCATTTCTTTCAAGAAGACAAACCCGCGTGTCGCTCGAATCAACGGACTTCTATGATGATAAAACCATTCACGTCCCAAACAGGTCTTTAGGGTCTGATACTGCTGCACCTGTATTTGCTGGGCCAATTCAGAAAACGGGCCATCATATTCATGGCTTGGGAACGAAGCCTGTTTCTGGCTGAGAAATGCATTCAAAAACGACTCCTGCATCACGGAGAACATATTCAGACTTACCGGGACAAACACATTCGCCTCAGACGGTTCAAACCGATACCATACATTTCGATACCCCCAGATGCGGATATCTGTTCGTTTCGTTTTTTGCTGATAAATCTGTATCGCTTCCGAGAGTGCCTGGAGAACTTTGTAATGCGTGTCCGGTCCGCTGGCTTCCGGGTCCAAAGCCACCGAGACCACGTCCGGGTTGACCCGTTCCAGTTCCTTGACAATCGGCAACACATCTCGTTTTTGAGTCGGTTGAGGAGTAAAAATGTCACCGGTGTAGAAGCCCAAACGCAAATGAGAGACATTATCGCAATTCCAGCCATAATAGCCCCAAAGACATTCAGCCTCCCATTCCCGACACATGCCTTTCAATTGCTGGATGTTTTTCGGATCATGTTTTCCCGGATACTGGGCCTGGAAGTAATCCAGCAGTTCATTTAAATGTTTTTCGGCGCCTTTGGCAGTTTTAACGCCATAGACTTCATAGAGATTCCTCAAGAAACGACGGGCGCACCCCTCATCTTTCATGTCTTGATTCGAGGCCGCCACACCATCCAGATAT
>CALETL010000225.1 GCA_937920485.1 uncultured Phycisphaerae bacterium | reverse complement strand
GAATAATGCCATATACAATTGGTTTAGATTACGGAACAAATACTGTTCGCTGTCTTGTTGTTAATGTTCAGGATGGTAGTGAAATCGGAACATCAGTCTATGAGTATGAAAGTGGTCAGGGATAAATGATGCTGGAAAATCTGAAAATTGATGTTTGCGAAGCAAACTTAGAATTAAAACTGAACAACCTGATTATCTATAGTTGGGGAAATGTTAGCGGAATCGACCGGAACAAAGGAATTGTTGCAATTAAACCAAGCGGTGTTTCTTATGATACATTGACGCCGGATGACATCGTTTTGCTTGATCTGGAAGGAAACATTATTGAAGGTACATTACGCCCATCTTCGGATACACCGACTCATCTGGAACTGTATCGTAAGTTCCCTAATATTGGCGGGGTCTGTCATACGCATTCGCTACACGCGACAATTTGGGCACAGGCGTGCCGATCGATTCCCTGTTTCGGCACGACCCATGCGGATTACTATTACGGTTCCGTTCCGGTTACCGCACAAATGACTGACGATCAGATTGCGACCGACTATGAGTTGAATACCGGCAAAGTCATCGTCGAAACGTTTTCAACGCTGGATCCGGATCAGATGCCTGCGATACTCGTAGCTAACCACGGCCCGTTCACTTGGGGACCGACTCCAGCCAAGTCGGTGGAGTCTGCGGTGGTGTTGGAACAGGTGGCCGAGATGGCGTTAAAAACGTCCATTTTGAATCCAGAACTTCCGGCCATATCCCAAACACTGCTGGATAAACATTATTTACGAAAACACGGCAAAAATGCCTATTATGGACAGCAATAAAATATGAGAGGACAGACAATGAATACATTAAAAGAATTCGAAGTATGGTTTGTTACCGGCAGTCAGCATTTATACGGCCCGGAAACCCTGAAACAGGTTGATGCTGACTCAAAACAGATTGCTGAAGCACTGGATGTCTCAGCTGACATTCCGTGTAAAGTTGTTTTTAAACCCGTTCTGAAAAGCCCCGAAGAAATCACCAACATCTGCATCGAGGCGAATACAACTCCCAACTGTATCGGTTTGATTACCTGGATGCACACATTTAGCCCCGCTAAGATGTGGATCGCGGGCTTGTCGCTGCTGCAAAAACCATTCGTCCACCTGCATACACAGTTCAACCGCGACATTCCGTGGGCTGAGATTGATATGGACTTCATGAATCTGAACCAGTCCGCACACGGCGGCCGGGAATTCGGATTTATTTGCAGTCGGCTTCGCAAAAACCGAAAAGTCGTCGTTGGTCATTGGCAGGAAGCTGATGTCCAGCAGCGATTGGGTGTCTGGATGCGTGCAGCAGTCGGTCTGAATGAAATGAAAAATATGAAAGTCTGTCGTTTCGGCGATAACATGCGCGAAGTGGCTGTTACTGAAGGCGATAAGGTCGAAGCTCAGAAGCAATTCGGCATGTCGATCAACGGCTATGGCGTCGGCGATCTGGTAGCCGTGATAAAGAAAGTCACCGATGCACAGATCGACAAGATCGTTGCTGAATACAAAGAAGATTACCAGTTTAAGGTTAGCGATAATAACATGGACCTCATCCGCGAATCGGCCCGCATCGAATGCGGCATGAGAACATTCCTTGAAGAAGGCGGTTTCAAGGCTTTCACCACCACCTTTGAAGACCTACACGGCATACTGCAACTGCCGGGACTGGCGGTTCAGCGGTTGATGGCCGAAGGATACGGATTCGGTGCAGAAGGTGACTGGAAAACCGCGGCACTGGTGCGAGCGATGAAAGTCATGGCCACCGGGCTCGAAGGCGGCACCTCATTTATGGAAGATTACACATATCACTTGGACCCGGCCGGAGCAAAAGTCCTGGGCGCTCATATGCTGGAAGTGTGTCCCTCGATTGCTGATGGCAAGCCCTCGCTGGAAGTTCATCCGCTCGGTATCGGCGGCAAGGACGATCCGGTTCGCGTCGTGTTTAACACCGCAGCCGGCGATGGTCTGAATGCTTCTCTTGTTGACATGGGTAACCGTTTCCGCATGATCGTACACACCTGTGATGTCGTCAAGCCGGACGCCGATCTGCCTAAACTGCCGGTTGCCCGCGTGTGCTGGGTACCAAAGCCGGATATCAAAGTTGGTGTTAGCGCATGGATTCTGGCCGGCGGCGCTCACCATACTGCATTCAGTATGGCACTGACCGCCGAGCACATGGAAGACTTTACGGAAATGACCGGCATCGAATACCTACCGATCAACGAAAACACGACGATCCCGGAATTCAAGAAGGATATTCGCACCAATGAGGTTTACTATATGCTGGCAAAAGCATTGACTTAAGACTCGTGAGTTTTGCTGGTAAAGACAAAATCTAAACAGGGAAGATTGTATTGGAAATCAGGAGACAAATCATGAAAAGAAAGAACGTTCAATGTTGTGTTTTGGTTATGTTGTTATGCACGTCGATTTTTCTGGCTGGATGCGGTTCATCATCTAAGCCAGGCACTACTGAGGTAAAAATGGGCGTTTTAAAGGCGGATTTCGGAGTCACCAAAGATGGCCAGCAGGTCGATCTTTATACGTTGACCAATGCCAACGGATTGGTTGCTAAAATTACCAATTATGGCGGCACGGTGACCGAACTCTGGGTTCCGGATCGTGACGGTAACCTTGGTGACATCGTACTGGGCTTTGACAATCTGAAAGATTACGAAGAAAAAAGTCCTTACTTCGGTTGCATCATCGGACGTTACGGAAACCGCATTGCCAAGGGTGCATTTACACTTGACGGCAACGAATATACGTTGGCGAAGAACAATGACGAAAATCATTTGCACGGCGGTCTGAAAGGATTTGACAAAGTCGTCTGGGATGCTGAGCCGTTTCAGACTAAAAAGGCTGTTGGACTTAAATTACAATATCTCAGTAAAGACATGGAAGAAGGATATCCCGGCAATCTGGATGTGACAGTCAAATATATCCTGACCAATAAAAATCAACTCAAGATCACCTATGAAGCCACGACTGATAAGCCGACA
>CALETL010000224.1 GCA_937920485.1 uncultured Phycisphaerae bacterium | reverse complement strand
GAAAATCCTTGACGAAGTGCAGCGTATTCTGGATCGCGCCGAGGCGGACGTGGTTTCACTGAAAAAGTGGGACGAACGCCGGCTTTGCTACGATGTTCAGGGTAAAAGTCGCGGCACCTATATCCTGGTCTATTTCAACTGCGATACGGACAAGGTTAAGGGCATTGAGCGCGACGTGCAGCTTTCAGAGCTGATCACGCGCGTGCTGGTGCTGCGGACCGACAGGATGAGCAAACAAGACCTCGAAAAACAGACCCCGCTTGAAGCGGTTCCGGAACCGGAAAAGAGTGACGAGCCGGTTGGCGAGGCAGAAACGGCGGCGTCTGTTACTGAAACAGTATCCGAAGAAGCAGTGGCTGAACCGGAAGCGGAAAAGAGCGACGAACCTGTTGGCGAGGCGGAAGCAGCGCCAGTTGTTGAAGCAGCATCCGAAGAAGCAGCACCTGAGGCCGAAGCGGCACCGGAGACAGTTTCAGAGGAATCCGCTGAACCGAACGAGGATAAGTAAGGAACCTGTCGCCGGATAATTGCGGTGGCTCGACGAGATGGATCATTTATACGAAAGGATAAAGAGATGGCGAACCTGAATAAAGTAATGTTGATCGGGAACATGACACGTGACCCACAGTTGTCGTATCTGCCCAGCCAGACCCCGGTGGTCGAGTTTGGTCTCGCTACGACGCGGAAGTACAAAAAACAGGATGGCACCCAAGGCGAAGAAACCTGTTTCGTGGACTGTCAGATGTTCGGCAAGCGTGCCGAAGTGATCAATCAGTATTTCAAGAAGGGCGAACCGATTTTTGTGGAAGGTCGCCTGAAGTTTGATTCATGGCAGGCGCAGGACGGTTCGAAACGCAGTAAGTTGCGAGTGTTTGTCGAGAATTTTGAGTTTCTCGGTCGCGGCGGGGGTCAGCGTTCTGGTAATCAGGCCGGCAGTAACGCCGCCGGACCGGCTCCAGTGGAATCCGCTCCGGATGCTCCCTATGGCGGCGGCATGGATGATGATATTCCCTTTTAGCTCAAACCGGTCAGTCCGATCGGTTGGATAACAAGATATAAGTTTCAATGGTGATATAAATATTACAAATAAACAGGAATGAAAATGGCGAGATTTCAACAAAAACAAAAAACCAATCGTAAAAAAAGACAAAATCTAACGATTCGTGAGCAAACGCAGTGCCGGTTCTGCCGGGAACGCAGTTCCTATATTGATTATAAGGACATTGACGTTCTGCAGAAGCTGCTGACCAACCGCGGGAAGATCTTTTCGCGTAAGCGAAGCGGCAACTGTGCGGGCTGTCAGCGTAAGGTCAAAACCGCTATTAAGCGTGCGCGGTTTATGGCATTGTTACCGTACACAAACTAACGTGCTTGCTGTCAAGCAGTTACGGTAAATCAGGCGAATTATGTAGAAAAAACATGGAGATGGACTATAATGAAATTACTGTTACTTGAAGATGTAGAAATGCTGGGTTGGCTTGGCGATGTGGTCGAAGTCAAAGATGGCTATGCCCGCAATTGTCTTGTGCCGCAGGGATTGGCGACGGTTCCGACTGAAAAAAACATACAGTCACTCGCAGATGAAAAGGCCCGCCGTGCTGAATCACGTCAGCTTGAGCATGAACAGAAAGAGCAATTGGCAGCCAGCATGGAAGAAGCTGAAGTTGTACTTGCGGCCAAGGCCAACGAATTGGGGCATTTATTTGGTTCGGTGGCTGAACGTGATATCGCGGAGAATCTGCGACAGCAGGGCTTTGGGGTCCAGGATGCTATGGTACGGATGCCCAATGGCCATATAAAGGAACTTGGTGCACACACTGTTACGTTAAAGATCGCACCTGATCTGGACGTCGTTGTTCGTGTGATTGTCGTATCTCAGGATGAGACCGTTGACGCAGTCGAAGAACAGACAAGCACAGAAGAGTAAAACATGGACCGATGCAGACCTGCAGCAATTGCTGCAGGGACGGCAGGTTCCTGCTTCGCCAGAAGCCGAGGCGGCGGTGTTGGGTTCTATGCTGCTGGACCGGGAATGCATTGGCGATGTGGTGGAATTCATTCAGGCGGACTCTTTTTCGCTGACCGAACACCGCATTCTTTTTGATGCGATTCTGTCTTTATATGAAAACAACAGTGAAATCGACCTTCTTTTATTGCGTAATGAGTTAAAGAAGCGAAAAAGTCTCGAGGCCGTTGGCGGGGTGGATTACTTGGTGCGTGTTGCCGAGTCGGTGCCATCGGCGGCGAATGTGACCTATTACGCAAACATCGTCAAAGAAAAATCGATGTTGCGTGAACTGGCACATACCTGCGGCGAGATTCTTCACGAAGCATGTGAAGAAGTCGGAGATGTGGGTGAAAAACTCGACACCGCCGAAAAGCGGATTTTTGAGATTACCGAGAAAAAGATTCAAGGCAACGCCATCCCCGTCAAAGATCTGATTACCCAGGCATTTGAAAATATTGAGTCTCGTAAAGGCGGAGACGGGATCACGGGGGTTCCGACTGGATTTGAGGAATTAGACTACATGCTGTGTGGCTTGCAGAAAGGCGAGATGGTCATTGTTGCGGGTCGTCCCAGTATGGGTAAGACCAGTTTCGCGCTGAATATGGTTGAACACATTGGAACTGGTGCTGAAAGTCTTCCGGTTGTGGTCTTTTCTTTGGAAATGAGTAAACAACAGCTTGTTGAGCGATTTTTGTGCAGCCGTAGCGGAATTGATTCTCAGGCGGTGCGAAAAGGTATGCTGAGTACAGAAGATATGGGCAGACTGACCGAAGCAGGCGGCGAACTCTTTGAAAAACCGGTCTTTATCGATGATACACCGGGCTTAACACCTTTGATGATCCGCGCCAAGTGCCGCCGTCTGAAAAGCCGGCACGATATTCAGGCAGTATTTATTGATTATATGCAATTGATGAGTTTGGGCGGACGGGTCGAATCCCGTCAGCAGGAAATCAGCACGATTTCGCGCTATTTAAAATCACTAGCGCGTGAACTGGACGTGCCGGTGGTGGTACTGAGCCAGTTGAATCGTGCCGCGGAAGGCCGGCAGGGGCATCGGCCCTTTATGAGCGACCTTCGTGAAAGTGGATCGATCGAACAGGATGCGGATGTGATCATCCTCCTGCACCGTGAGGACTATTATCATCGCGGTGAAACCGAATGGGAAGATACCAACACGGCGGAAGTGATTGTCGCCAAACAGCGTAACGGGCCGACAGGCGTAGTTGAATTGATCTTTGACGGTCGAACGACACGATTTAAGCCGAAATCTCATGAGCCAACACCCTATGAAATGTAAAAACGAAATATCATTAGGAGGCAGTATGCAACAGAATCGGATTCGAAATTTATGCAGGGTCATTGTTTTCACAGTCATGGGGCTGGTTGCGGTTGGAATGGCTGCGGATGAAATCCCTGACGGAACGACAATTGAGACGTTAGATGTTGTGGGTAATATTACGCTGACCCGTGCAGAGATTCTTTCGGTGATACGCGTCCGACCGGGACAGGTTTTCAATGATGAAATAGCTGATGAGGATGTGCGCCGGATCGCACAACTTGATGCTGCCGAATCTGCCTATTACAACACAAAGATTGACAATGGAAAACTTGTACTGACTTATGTTGTGGTTGAGCACAATCTGGTTCGGTCGATTGCTTTTAACGGCAATAAGAAACTCAAAGATGGTGTTCTGACTAAGGAACTGAGCTTTAAGAGGGGTGATTATCTCGATGTGTTTGCGGCCCGCGCCGGCGCCGACGCGATCCAGGAAAAATACAAAAAGAAAGGATTTCCCTGGGCCGAAATTACGTTGGACGAAGGCGCAGTGATGTTCGGTCAGGTGGCATATATGATCGAAGAGGGCGCACGTCCCAAGGTGGCTGATGTGCAATTTGTCGGGAACGACACTTTTTCAAAAGGCCAACTGCTTAAAACCATCAAAACCAAAAAGAAGAAACTGCTGTTTTTCTCAGTCTATTTCGATCCTGATCAATTTGAAGAAGATGGAGAAAAACTGCTTGAAGTTTACCAGAAGAAATCATTCCTGGATGCGGATGTTAAAAGTCATGTCGACTTCAATGAAAATAAAAGCAAGGCATCTGTTATATTTACGATCGAAGAAGGGCCAGCCTATTTTGTCGATTCGATCCATTATACCGGAAATCAGTTATTTACGGCCGAACAACTGCAGAGTGAACTGAAACTGCGGCCCGATTATTTTTACAGTGAGGCCTGGGCCGAGTATGATGTGAAACAGATTAAAAGTATTTATGGTGAACAGGGGTTTATTGAAACAATTGTTAATGTCAGACGCGAACTCCTTCCGGATGCCCGTGTGAAGGTTGAGTTTGAGATTCAAGAAGGGCAGCAGTTCCGCATCGGCGAGGTGATTATTACGGGTAATACAACTTTTCAGGATCGAACCATCCGTCGTATCATGGATGAAGAAGAATTTACTCCCGGACAATTGTACAATGCGGATATTGCCCGCGGTGACGGCGAAGGAGAGCTTGAAAAGACTATCAAGCAGATGGTTGTTGCTGAGACTATGACCATTCAGCCAATGGGGAACGACCCTGATACACGAGATGCTCTGGTAACGATTGCAGAAGGGCAGACCGGGTCCGTTATGGTGGGGGCGGGGATTGCCAGTGACGATGGCCTGATCGGGCAAATCTCTCTGACCCAGCGGAACTTTGATATCACGGATGTGCCGGACAAGTTTAGCGATATTTTTAACGGACGGGGTTTCCGCGGTGCCGGACAGCAATTCCGTATCGTCGCCAGTCCGGGAACCGAATACAGTACCTATATGATCAGTTTTACCGAGCCCTATCTGTATGACAAGCCGCTGTCTTTTACTACCAACGCATCTTATTATGAGCGTTCACGCGAAACCTATGATGAAGAACGCCTGTCCGCAAAAATGGGTCTGGAAAGGCGATACCCGGACAGATGGCGTCGCGGCATTTCTTTCAATGCGCAAAATGTGAAGATCACCGATCTGGATTGGGATGCTCCAAAAGATGTGCGGGAAGTTCAGGGGGACAACATCTTATTCAGTTTTCGTCCTTATATCCGAAGAGACATGACAGACAACCGCTTTCTTCCGAGCAAAGGGTATAACTTTGATATCGGTTATGAGCAATTTGTTGGTGATGAAAACTTCGGTTTATTAGAGGGAACGTATCGGCGATACAGGACTCTCTGGGAGGATCTGAATGAGTTGAAAACGGTGCTTGAAATGAAAGTGAAAGCCGGAACCTCCATTGGCGATGCACCGACGTACGAGCGTTATTATCTGGGCGGTATCGGTGAATGGGCTTTACGTGGTTTCGAATATCGCGGCGTCAGTCCTCGCGGCGGGCCAAGTGATGAGCCCATTGGCAGTGAGTGGGCGGTTGTCGGAAACGCAGAGATTGCAGTGCCACTGGGAAGTGAAACATTTGCCTTGCTGTTCTTTACCGATGCGGGCATGATTGATGATGGCGGTCCCCGTGTTTCGGTCGGCACCGGTATACAAATTAAGATTCCGCAGTTTTTCGGTCCGGTACCAATGCGGTTTGAAATCGCTGCTCCGCTTCTGGATGAAGATGAAGATGAAACACAGGCGTTTAGTTTCTCTGTGGGCGCGCTGTTTTAAAATTAAAAACCAAAGATTAAAATGCAAAATTGAAGAAAGGATAGAAATGAAGAATTCCAAACAGATGTGTGTTGTTTTGGTTGTTGCGTTGGTTGTGCTGGGCGCTTATCAGCACGGGAAATTGAATGCGGATTCGGCGGTTGCACCGGCCAAGATCGGTGTTGTCAATGTGACCAAAGTGCTCGAAAACTGTCAAAAGCATAAACAATGGCAGGAAAAAATGCAACAAGAGCAGTCCGGAATCAAAACCCAATTTGACTCGATGAATAAAGAGTTGGAGGCACTTCAAGCGAATCTGAAACTCCACACTTCCGGCAGCGCGAGCTATCTCAAGCTTCTTGGAGAACTGTCAGAGAAATCAGCCCTTATGGAAGCCAAGAATAAGTTTTATCAGGAAAAAGTCTCCGTAGAAATGCAGCAATGGACCGAGGGGCTTTATCAGGAACTGCTGAAGGTTGCTGGTGATGTCGCGAAAGATAAGGGATTCGATATGATCATTGCCGACGAACTGCTGGATGTACCCGCTCCAAGTTTGCGGGACTTCATGCTGACCATTAAGACTAAAAAATTGCTTTATTATAACAGTCAATATGACATAACCGACGCGGTACTCGCTGCAATGGATGAAGTGAAGTAAGATTTTAACAGGTGAACGGATCAAATGCTGTTATCTGACATAGCAACTAAACTACAGGCGCAGCTGCTTGGTGATGGCCAACAGAACATTACCGGTGTGAATACGATTCAAGATGCATTGGCCAATGAGGTCTGTTTTCTGACATCGAAAAAACACGCTCCAAAACTACCCCAGAGCTCTGCGGGGGCCGTTCTTGTGAGTGAGCCGGTAGCTGATTGTGCGATGGCGCAATTGGTGGTCGAAGATGTTAATGCGGCACTGATTACACTGTTGGGGTTGTTTGCTCCAAAACTGACAGCACTTTCCGGGATTCATCCGACAGCCGTTGTGGAGCCGACCGCTGAACTTGATCAGACGGTTACTGTCGGACCGGGGGCGTATATTGGTCATGCTGTTAAAATCGGCGATGACACAGTCATTGGTCCCGGATGCTCAGTCGGAGAAAACACAGCAATTGGTTCGGGTTGTCGATTGGACAGCAATATTGTCGTTTATCACAATTGCACGATCGGAAATTCCTGCATTATTCAATCCAACTCTACGATTGGTGCAACGGGATTTGGGTACTCATTTATCGATGGGCAGCATCGACTGATACCCCATAACGGCGGAGTGATTCTTGAGGATGGTGTTGAAATTGGTGCCAATAGTTGTGTTGACAGGGCCAAATTTGGAAACACGGTCATAGGGGCCGGAACCAAGATTGATAATTTAGTGCAGGTTGCGCATAACGTGAAGATTGGCAGGCTTTGTCTGCTGGCCGGGCATGTCGGGATATCGGGCAGCACGATTGTTGGCAACGGCGTTGTTTTTGCCGGAGCGTCCGGGTCAGCGGATCATGTTGAAATCGGTGATGGTGCTGTTCTTGGCGCCCAAGCCGTCGCGACCGGAAAGGTCGCTGCCGGGCAGATGATATTGGGAACGCCGGCTCGCGACATGAAACAAGAGTTGAAAAGCATGAGTGTTTATCGAAAACTTCCTGAGATAGCGAAACAAGTCAAACAGCTTGATAAGAAAGTTGAAAAGCTTGAAGCAGCAAAAGACAATAAAAACTGAAGCGCGTCTGTCCGGAAAAGGACTGTTCGGCGGCAAAGACGTGAGGGTACTTTTTAAGCCGGCCCCGCCGGAAACGGGAATTGTCTTTGTACGCAAGGATATGGATCCGGCAGTACAGATTCGGGTCAAACCGGAAAACATCGTTCAGCGTGATCGTCGAACGGTGGTTGGCAATGACCAGGGTTATGTTGAGACTTCAGAGCATTGTCTGGCGGCAATTGCGGCCCTCGATATTGACAATATTTTTATCGAACTGGACTCCGAAGAACTTCCCGGTTTTGACGGCAGCAGCGAGGAGTTTTTTAATACGCTGAAAAGATCTGAGTATGAGTTTCAGGATGCTGAGCAGCATCCTATTATTGTGACCGAGTCGATTTGTATTACTGAGGGAGACAAATCGATCTATGCCCTTCCTTCGAACGGAAACGGGCTCAATATCACTTACGACCTGGATTATACCCAGCATACGGGTATCGGCCGGCAAATTTATTCGTGTGACTTAAGTGAAGCTGATTATGCTCAAAATCTGGCTCGCTCCCGAACCTTTGTACTGGAGGCGGAGGCCCTTCAGATGCAGGCGATGGGGATCGGATCGCATCTGGGCCCCAAAGATATTCTTGTGATCAATTCAGACGGTCCGATCAAAAACAGTTTTCGTTTCCCTGATGAGTGCGTTCGTCACAAAGTCGTTGACCTGATCGGAGACTTGCGTTTGGCCGGACGTCCCATTTTCGGTCGGATTGTAGCATATAAATCCGGGCATGCGCTGAATCAAAAACTGGTATTTCAAATTGTTGAGTCATATCGAAAAGCTGAACGGGAAAACGCACTGTTGGGAAAACCGGTACTGGATATCAGACGTATCCAGCGGATCCTGCCGCATCGTTATCCTTTCCTGTTGGTGGACAAGGTGGTCGAGATCGAAAATGACCGCCGCATCAAAGGCATTAAAAACGTTACCTTTAATGAGCAGTTTTTCCAAGGGCACTTTCCCGGTACGCCCGTGATGCCGGGGGTTCTGATCGTTGAGGCCCTGGCTCAGGTGTCGGGCCTGCTGTTTGCACAGAAGCTGGAACATACGGGTAAACTGGCGGTGTTGTTGACGATGGATGCTGTCAAGATTCGTAAAGCAGTAATACCGGGAGATCAACTGATTCTGATCTCCGAAGCAGATAAAGTTCGCAGTCGGGCGGCAAAATGTGATTGTGTTGCTATGGTCGGCGATGATATCGTGGCTGAGGCGCAGCTTAAATTCATGCTGGTTGATGATGAAGTCTAAATAAATTATAAATTATGAATTGTTTACCGGAGGTACATTAGAGTTATGAGTCAAAATATCCATCCCACAGCAGTTATTGCTGATGGCGTCCAGCTTGGTTCGAATGTGAAAGTTGGTCCTTACACGGTTGTGGAAGAAGGCGTTGTTATTGGTGATAACACAGTGTTGGATACTCATGTTGTGATCGGAAAACATACCACGATCGGAGCAAATAATCGTATCTTTCCCTGTGCCATTATCGGCCGCCCGCCCCAGATACTTGGGATCGATGACGACACGCGGATCGGTGGACTGAGCATCGGCGATAACAACATTATTCGTGAGTATGTCACGATCCATCCGAGTATGTATCCGGACGAGAATACGATTATCGGCAATGGCAATCTGCTGATGATCAATGTACATCTGGGACACGACTGTGTGCTGGAAGACAAGATTGTCATCAGCAACGCAACGCAGGTATCCGGCCACTGCAAACTTGAAATGGGCGTCTGGCTGAGTGGTAATGTGTTGGTGCATCAGTTTGTTACAATCAGCAAATGGTGTTATGCGGCCGGATTAGCGGGCATTAATCATGATGTTCCACCGTTCGTGATCGTTAGCGGCCATTATCCGATGGAAGTTCGTGCGGTCAATAAGCGCGGTCTGGCGCGTGCGGGCTTGAGCGACGAGCAGCAAAAAGCGGTTTTTGATGCATTTAAGTTTATCTGGCGCAACGACGGACCTATTCTGGAGCGCGTCAAAGAACTGGCTGAAAAAGACGATCTTGAAAAGCCGGTTCAGGAGATGGTTGATTCTTTACTGAAAAGCAGCAAGCAGCGTTTTGGCCGGCATTTAGAGCTATTCAGAGATTAAAGCAATGCCGGCTTCCAGCCGACAGATTAAATTATAGGACAATTTGATGGAAAAGTTACGTACAGCCGTAATTGGTGCCGGTAAAATGGGCAGAATTCATGCCAAGGTTTACAATAAACTGGATAATGCGCAGCTTGTGGCGATTGCTGACAGTGATATTGAAAAAGCCGAAGGTCTTGCAGAAAAGTTTGACTGCGAAGCGACTGCTGACCCAACTTTGCTCATCGGCAAAGTGGATGCGGTGACAATCTCTGCGCCGACAATTGCCCATCATGAGCTGGCAACACTATTCATCAAAAATGGCATTCCTGTGTTAATCGAAAAGCCGCTGGCCTCAACGGTGCAGCAGGGACATGAGATTGTTGAACTTGCAAAGCAGAATAACGTGATCGTTGCTGTTGGGCATTCGGAGCGATGCAATCCGGTCGTTCAGGCGATGAAGCGACTCCATATCGAGCCGATGTTTATCGAAGCCAATCGTGTCAGCCCGTATCCGTTCCGCTCGATGGATATCGGTGTGGTGCTGGATGTGATGATCCATGATATTGATATCATCCTGTCGCTGGCTAACAGCAAGGTCAAAAGGGTCGATGCGGCGGGCGTTAATGTGATTGCTGATGAAGAGGATGTGTGCAACGCCCGCATCTTTTTTGAAAACGGCTGCATTGCCAACGTCACCGCGTCGCGCCTTGCGCTCAAGACCGAACGTAAGATACGCGTTTTCAGTCGGCAGGCCTATCTATCGCTGGACTTTTTTCGCAAGGAAGGC
>CALETL010000223.1 GCA_937920485.1 uncultured Phycisphaerae bacterium | reverse complement strand
AAGCAAACCGACCGAAATGATCTTTGTCTTTGGTGGCACCGTGTCGGGGATGCTTGGTTTCGTTATTTTTTTTCTGCGGCGGGTCATAACGTCCGGTCTTTTAGGCGGTTTCCGTTTCGGATTCAGATTCGATGATTTTTTCGATCACATAAATCGGACGGTCCTGCGATTCATGGTAGGTACGCACCATCATTTCCGCCAGCAGCCCCATGAGCACAAACTGAATTGAAGCGATCATCAACATCAGGGAAATCATGAACAGGGGGTTTCGATTCATTGAATCACCCGAGAACACTTTCATGCCCAATACAGTCAACCCGCTCAGAAATGATGCGAGGAAACAAAGAACTCCCAATCCGCCGAAAATATGAATTGGTTTTGTCGAAAACGACGCAAGAAATTTGATCGTGATTAAATCCAATACCACCTTAAACGTTCGACTCAGACCGTACTTGGTTTGACCGGTTGTGCGCGGCCGGTGGTTAACAACCATTTCAGCGACCTTTTCGCCGCCCCAGCGTGCCAGCGCAGGAATAAACCGATGCATTTCACCATACAGACGGATCGATTTGAGCGATTCAGCTTTGTAGGCCTTCAGTGTACAGCCGTAATCATGGAGCTTGATGCCGGTGATCTTTCCGATCATCCAGTTCGCCATGCGGGACGGCAGTGTCCGCGTAACAGCGTTATCCTTTCGTTCTTTACGCCAGCCGCTGACGATATCGTATCCTTCGTTCAACTTGGCGATGAGTTTCGGGATGTCTGCCGGATCATTTTGGCCGTCGGCGTCCATGGGAATAATTATTTTTCCGCGTGCATATTTAAAGCCTGCGCTCATTGCGGCGGTTTGTCCGAAGTTTCGACGAAACCGGATGACTCTCATGTTTTCAGTTTTTTTCTGGATATCAGCCAAAACCGAAAAGCTGTTATCGGTACTGCCGTCATCCACATAGAGGACTTCATAGTCAAAATCAGCCAGTGCCTGTCCGATTTCCGCATGCAGCGGTTCAAGACTTTGTGCTTCGTTAAATACCGGTATCACTACTGATAATTCGGGTTGGGCGATTTCGCTCATAAACAACTCCTAAATAAGCACCTATGAAATTATCGTTGTATTTTACCGGCGATACCGGATTCTGTAAAGAGTTTTTCTCGATAGGTCGAAAAGACATTGTTAATCAATCGATTTTTGGTAAACTTATTGTCTGTTGTCGGCGTATCAGAGTGAACGTTAAAGTAAAAAATAATTAGAGGAAATATCGAATGAAGATGTCCAAAAAACTCAGCTTTGTACTTGTTGTTGTATCGTCAATTCTTATGGCAGCGGGCTGTCAGTCCAAACAGTCTAAACCTGTTGAACAGGTTATTGAGCCGACTGAAACCAAAGAAGCGGTTGAAACAAAAAAAGAATCGCCCAAAATAGTCCTTACCAAATCGGTCCATGATTTCGGAGAGGTGGGGCCGAAATCTGTGCAGAAAGCGGATTTCGAATTTATTAACGAAGGAAATGCTGCGTTGTTAGTGAAACGCATCCAAAGCACCTGCGGCTGTTCTAAGCCGACATTAATCAAGGAAGGTAAACGTCATAAGATGCCTCTGAAGGAGCCGGTTGCTTTTGAGCCGGGTCAGTCCGGCAAGGTGGAAGTTGTTTACACGGCCGGGAGATCCAAAGCCAAGGTCTCAAAAAATCTTTATGTTCATTCCAATGACCCCATTACGCCCCGGGCGCAAATGGTGATAAAGGCCAAAACCATTGTAAAAGTCTCAGTGACCCCGGAAAAAGTTGAACTCAGACTCGACCAGGAGAATGCCGGAATGCCCGAACTGGTCGTAAAAAGCGAAGATAATAAAGAGTTTTCGATCAAATCGGCCTCTGTTGCCGGTAAAACGATTACAATTCCCATTGATTCGACAAAAAAGGCGACCCAATTTGTATTAAAACCTCAAGTGAATATTCAGAAATTAACTAAGCGCAACGCTGGCGTGATTCAGATAACCACGGACCATCCCCAAGGCGGTACCATGATGGTTAAATATAATGCCAAGCCGATATATGAAGTTTCAAATCCCCGGTACATTCTCCAAAAAATCGAAGCCGGCAAGCCGATTTTCAGGGAAAACCTGATTCGCAGCAATTATGGCAGTGTTGCCGAGATTGAATCCATAACATCCCGAAATGGATATATGGAGATCGAAAGTCAACAACAGGATGGTAATCATATCAAATTGAAGATTAAAATCACACCTCCCGACAAAAGTTCCTCCGACCGGCGTTACATTACAGATGAGCTGAAGATAACCCTTAAAGATGGCCATAAATTGACAATTCGTTGCAGTGGTTGGTTCAGATTGAAGTGATTTTAGCCGAAAAAACACTGATGGCTTTAAAACAGTGTTTAGGCGCTAAAATCACGTTTTTTTTCTGGAACCTGAGGGGCTCCAAAGTGTCTAAAAATCATAGTGTAGAACTCGAAGATAAGCCATAAAGGGCAGTTTTCGACCTAAAAATTGATTTAGAACCCCAAACTTTGGAAAATAAATGCTAAAGACCCTTAGAGTAACCAGTTTTGTTGCAGTTGTTTTGGCGTCCTGTGGCGCCGTTGCAATGTTTTTTATGGGACTCAAAGGAAATCCGGAGGTTAAAGCTTTTCTTGACAGCCCCGGCATTGTCGAACGATTCAAGGACAAAGCGAAAAATCAAGACAAAAAAGAGAGTAAAACACCTCCTTTAGTGGCACAGGCACAGGCATTTGCGCTTAGGATCGACCCTCCTCCTCCTCCAAAGCCAAAAGTGGATACACGAAAAAAACCTATAGTGAAAGCGGCACCGCCTAAACCGAAGCTTCCGAAGCCGAAAGTGAAAACCACTGTAAAAAGCAACTTGATAGCTACGGTTTTATACAAATCGTTGCCGGAAAGGTCTTTAGCTTTGTTGGAAACAACCGGAGGCAAACAGGAATGGTTTCGCCAGGGTGAAAAGGTAGGGCATCTTGAGATACAGGAAATTCGTGACGGAAGTGTGGTTTTTACTCAGGGGGGCCGTAATCCTCAGGAAAAGTTTGTTCCCGCCAAACCGACCAAATCACTGCTTAAGGGCGAACAAACAACTCCGGCAGCGTTACCTGCCGGTTCGAACAGTATTGCCATGCAGCTGCCGACTTCCGGCAATGAACAGAAAATCCGGGACGATACTGCATCGACTCACAAAACCGGCTCGGACAGCCCTCGCATAGTTCGCCCTCTGGATCGGACATCGCGGCCGAGAGCGGATGTCTCTAAACGCATCCAGCGGGCTCGTTCCGTTCCCGCACAGCCCTCCCCGCAGGAAAAAAAGCAATCAATTGATAAAACAATATCCGGTATTGAGGCGATTATGAGCCGTCAGGAACAATTGGTCTCAGAAGATCAGCAGGAAAAAGGTGATGCAATGTGGGAACATTTGCTTGAAAAGCTTAATGCCGAAAAGAAAAAATTAGCTGCTGAAACTGAATCCGAAGAGGTTTCCGAGGAGGATACTGAAAAAACCGAAACGGATTCGCCTGAAGAAAATACAGAAAAGAAGGCCGAGGATGCCAACGAGTCCCCGGCTTCCGAGCCAAATGAACCGGAGTAGATTCGAGTTCGATTTTCCGGAAAAAATAAATCAAATACAAAGTGATGCTCTATGGAGTTTGATATGCAGTCAATAATTTTGAAGATGACAAGACAATGGAAACGATGGCTGGTGCTGTTAGCTTTTTGTGCCCTGTTATTAACGGGTGCCCTTGTTGCCGACGAGCCGGACAATGAAACCGGCGTGCTTCGAAGCCGGGTGTACAAGCTTAAATATATTACCAGTCAGCAGGCACAGGCGTTGTTTTCACAGCTTAATATCGGCAAGAGCTATAATCCGTTGGCGCCCGATGTTTTGATTCTGACCAGTAATGTCGGTTCTGATCTTATCAGGGCCACAGAGATCATTGATCTGTTTGATCAAGATCCCCCGGCGAAAATTCACATCCTGACGACTGATAGCCAGACGCTACCGGAACTGGGTACATTTGTTGCGAGTCTGACAAACATGACTGTCGGAACCATGATCGAAGCGCCGCCAAAGGGCTCTGAAAAGCCGGCGGTCATCGATATTGTTGATAATCAAGTGATTGCTATTGCTTCAGAAGAGGTCTTGAACGAGATTAATACAGCATTTCAGGAATGGAAAAAAGAAAATCAGATAACGGCCTCTGAGGATACAGTTTCGGAGAAATCTGTAACTCCGGAAAAATCCGAAGCGATTGTTGAACCGAATGAACTCTTCCAACCGGATGAAAAAGCCGTATCTTCTCCTGAATCGCTCCAGGAAATTGCCCGGCAGTTTTTTGAAACTCAATCCGTAGATGATGCAAATGATCTGACTAAAGAAACAGCGACAGAACTTACTGAACCGGCGGCAGAACCGAACGAACCTGTTGACGCCGGAACACAGCAAGAAGCTGCGGGGGACTTTTTAAGTGAGGGTTTGCTGCAGGAACTGGCGGACGCTGAACAGACGTTGGCCGAAACAGACGTTGTCGAAATAACCGAAGAACCGCAGCCGCCGTCAACAGCGATTGAATCTGCGCCGCTGGCTGCGGATGAAACAACTCGGGAAAAAGCCGCCGAAGACGATCCTATGAAGATCCTGCAAGCCCTGATGGCACAAACCAAGGCCGAAAAGGAGCAGACGGCGGCCCAACAGGAAGCTCAGGCGGAGCCGGAAGCGGCCTCGCTCCAGCAGCCGGTTTCACCGGCAGAAGCAGATGCGGTTCTGGCCGACCAACCAGCGGAAGAAGCCGAACCGATACAAACTGAGCTTGAGCAGTTACGTCAGAAATTGGCCGAACTGGAAGCCAGGACCGCGGAAGCAACAACGCCGGCTCCAGAACCAATTGCCGAATCAAAAATTCAAAAAACCCAAACCGTGCAAACCGAACCCCAGATCAATCCACGGCTTGCGGAAAAAGAATTAGAAACGATTATAGATATACCAAAGGAAGTGGAGTTGGAGGCATTGGTTGAGCTGGTAGGCAAGCAGCTTGGTTTGAACTATATGCATGATCCCGGCATTTTTGGCACCAAAGGCAAGGAAGAGAAAGTTCTGCTTAAGCTTCACGGCGGCAAGATCAAGGTTAAAGACACCTATAAACTGCTTCAATCGGTTCTTCGCCTGAAGGGCTATGTGATGATGCGCGATGGGCAATTGGTTACGATTGTCAAATCTACGGATGCGGCGGCGATGAAAGGGGTTGATATTGTCATTCGCAGGCCCGAAGATCCTATCCAGCCGGGCGACATTATCGTCAGTACCATTTTTGATCTGGAACATATTTCCGCCGCTTCGGCCAAGACGATGTTGCAGAGCATGAACCTTGGTCTGGATCCGGCCCGGGGATTTCATCAGCTTGAAAGCAATACCCTGATCGTAACGGATTATGCGAAACGTATGTCACGTAT
>CALETL010000222.1 GCA_937920485.1 uncultured Phycisphaerae bacterium | reverse complement strand
GAGATGCTGGCGCGGGATTTCAATATTTACATGCAGCAAACGGAGAGTCCTTTTCAATTGGAGGATGAATCACGTATTTATTATCTCAGGGCTCCCGGTTGCGGAGTGAATTCTGACCGGGCAAATACACTCATTTTGCGAGGGCCGATTCAACTGGTACAAGTCGATAAACACGGCTCCGGCGTAACGGTCAAATACACCAGTGAAAAAGGATCGATTGCGCTTGAAAGCGAGGCTGAAAATCTGCGGCTTGAAATAAATCTTGAAAATCCCTCTTGGGAGCGTCCCGGGGTCCGCCCGGGAAAAGCGGTAGGGAAATTTGCGAACAATATACGATTTCCGAAACAATTTTCACCTGTACTAAGCATAGACAAAACGATGGAAGTCATCCAGGATGAAACTGAAATGTCAGCGTTGGCAATTAACCCCAGTGGTCGCCTGAAAGGATTGCTTGAGAAGATTCCTGAGGAGTTGGCGGAAGTTGACAATGAGATATATGCGGAAATTCACTCCCGTTTAGTTCTGGGCTTGGGATGCATCGCCCTGATACTGACCGGTATCGCCCTTGGTATCCAGTCTCGCGGTGGACACATGCTTAGCGCGTTTGGTGCCAGCGCCATTCCGGGCGGTCTGCTGGTGGTCTTTATCCTCTCCGGCAAAAATATGACGAAAAATCCATCTACAGAGGCAATAGTGGGTGTATCTGTTATGTGGATTGGTTTAGCGGTGCTGTTGATATTAACACTGTGGATCTATCGGAAATTATTGCGGACATAAGAATATAAATCATGAAAATACTTGACAAATATGTTGCGAAGAATTTTCTGTACGGCTATTGCATCACTTTGTTTGTGATGCTGGGTATGTTTTTGACGATTGATCTGTTTATGAATCTGGATGAATTTGCCGAACTGGTGGGAAAGGAGAACTCGGTCACCGGAGAGGAATTGACCTTGCAGGATGTCGTCATGAATGTCGTCCGGTTTTACAGCGTTCGATGCTCCCTGTGGTACAAAGATATGGCAGGCATGATCATCGTTATCGCGGCGGTCTTTTCGCTGGCCCGTATGACCCGCAACAATGAGTTGGTTGCGGTTATGGCCTCCGGCACAAGCTTAAAGCGTATTCTTGCCCCGATTCTGTTTCTGTCGCTGGTGTTGACCGGGCTGATGGTGTTCGATCAGGAGTTTGTTATACCGAAATACGCCTACGAATTGACGCGCGACCACGATGAATTAACCAATGAAGGGGTCTATAGCATCTGGTTTGTTGGTGACGATGAGGGCAGTCTGTTCTGCTGTCACCAGTATGAAGAAGCAACCCAGACACTTACCGGAGTGCTTATCATCCTCAGAGAACAGGTTCAGGGACAAGAGGATATCCATCGCGTCATAGGAAAGATTAAGGCGGTATCGGCCGTGTACGATGAAGAGCAGGGGGGCTGGATGCTGAACGAAGGTGAACTTATGTATCTGCATTCCGGCGAGCTGGAGGATACTTCCGCGTCTTTGCCCCAATCAATCAGTTTCTATCCAAGTACCCTGACCGCGAGAGATATCCCGATACGAAAGCGAGAAGGTTATAAGGCGCTTTTGAGCTTGCGCCAATTGACAGAACTGGAAAAGAATACTGGCGTACGTAAAACCGACCTGACGGAGTTGGCTCTCCAAAAACACACCCGGATTACTGATCCTATTATCAATCTTATTATGCTCATGGTGGCGCTGCCCGTGCTGGTTTGCCGGGATCCCAAAACCATGAAGACCGCGATCATGGTTAGCTTTCTTACTACCACGACCTGCTTTGTGGTTGTGTTTATCTGTAAACTGCTTGCCACAGAAGCCGTCTTCGGTCAACCCCGCCCGGCTCTGTGGGCCTGGGTGCCGATTGCTGTTTTCTTTCCCATTGCCATGATTGAGATAGATTCAATGCGGACGTAACGAAACAACCCCTTAACAAAAGCATCTCCTATTTTTGGAATAGATTTCTTTTCTCAAAACACATTTCTTCCGCATTAGGGCCGATAATACACTCGAAAATATTTCATTTTTAAAATTACGGAAGATTTATTTTAAAACAGTAGTATTTTTCCTAAATATACTAAATTATCTATCTTAACATTGACGATATGTTCTTCATGACAATTAAACCCACTAATTTATTGGAGATTGGAACTATGGAGAGTACAGTTTTAGAACAGCGTCTGGATATTCGACAGGATCTTAGTTGGCCGGTAAGCGTATGGTTGCCTGAGGCCAATCGCTTTTTCAACGGCAAAAGTGTCAATGTCTGTAAAGGCGGCGCATTTCTTTCTGTTCCGATGACAACGCCGGTCCATTCCGGCAATGAGATCGAGATTAATTTTCCACGCACGATGACATTGGCAAAGCAGAAGGGCCAATACGCTCGGATCAAACACGCTAAAGTGCTTCGTGTGGACCGTGACCAGTTGCTGAAAACCGGTTCGATCGGTATTGCGGTACAGTTCGCTGAGTAATACGATAAAACCTGAAAACCAACGGGTCCCGCTTCGATAAATAGCGGGTTAATATAACTGTTGGCCGGCAGGAGGCGCCTTCTGCCGGTCTTTTTTTACATAAATCGATGGTGTTCAATCCTTAATATTCCTGGAGAGTCATCTGCTGAATGAAGACATCTGCTTCCTCAATCGATTTTTCCATTTCATTGATTAGGATTCCGATTTCGTTTTCGAGGGTTCCTAATTCATCCTGCAAAGAGGCAATAGCCTGGGCATTGAGATTATGTTTTAAGAAGAGGACCTGATCCTTGAATGCTGCCAGTACCGGGTCAATCTTGGATTCGGCGTTTTCCATTGCCGAAATCAGCTTCCCATATCGCTTTTCTGTTTGCTTGAGTTTTTGGGCACTTGTCTGGCGAAGGGAATCACTGGTGTATTCGTCCAGTTCATCCTCCCACTCCTCAAACAGGGCTTGGGCGACTCGCTTGACATCCTTAATGCGCCCATGAACGGCATCGGCTTTGCTTTTGCTTTTTTTATATTCCGCATCCAGTTTCTTATATTTTTCTTCAAGCTCGCCGCCGTCATAGTTCAGGACCGTGGTAAACTCATCCAGTGCCGAAGCAAACTGATCTTTGGCTTCATTCTGTGCATCACGGGCATCACTGACGCGGTCGACCAGAATGTCCCGTTTATGATGTCCCAGTTTTTCCATGGTCCCGTAGTACACTTTTTGGCAGCCGAGGATGGATAGCATAACGATTAACAGGGCGGCCAACAGAAGGTGACGTGAAAGCATCTTTTTCATAGTAATTTCTCCTATTCAAGGCTCATGAATTAGCAAACAGCATTATATGGCTGTTCCTAATAGCGTACAAGAACATTTGTTCTTGAATTTATCATTGATACCTTTACAATGAGTTTCAAATGAAAGTATTATTTTGGACAGGATCGTTTTGCCGGATTCTCTAAAAGACAACCAGTTGCTCCTGACACGGATACAGAAATTAATAGGGGCCTATATGCTTCAATCCAAGCGAAGCAAAGCGAGTGCTTACCTGCGCATGCGTGCTGATCTGACCGATCTGGTTTTGTTGCGCAAGGCCTATTGCCGCAGAGCCAAGGTGCGGGTTACAACGAATGACTTTTTTATCTATGCTATTGCGCAGGCCGTTAAACAATATCCCCTGATGGCTGCAACGATCGATCCGAATAGAAATGATTTGGTGATCGCTGAAAACATTGGTGTTGGCTTTGCCGTGGCCGCCCCTCAGGGCCTGGTGGTGCCGGTATTGAAGCAGATGAATGATAAGACACTACCTCAGACGGCTGCTGAAAGCGAGAATCTGCTCAAACGGGCACGCTCAAATAAACTTTTGCCGGACGATTTTGATGGTGCCAATATGGTACTGACCGGCTTGGGCATGTACGGCATCGAATCCTTTTATGCGATCAGTCCGCCGTCGGCAACGGGGATTCTGTCCATTGGAAATATCGAAGAGGCCGTCGTTCCCTCAGAAGACGGATTTCAAACACGAAAGATGATGTATGTTGCATTAGCGTTTGATCAGCGTGTTATGGATGAATTTTATGCGGCAAAGTTTTTGAGAATGGTTATTGATCTGCTTCAACATCCAAAAAAGTTAATTGGCGAGGTGTAAAAAAGTGTTCACTTTTTCTAAAAAAATATTTGACAAATTCTATTTGTATGAAGATAATTAAATCAAATTGAAATATGAGATCGTTTTAATCGACGATCTTAACTATAAAGGTTGCTTCCTCTCATCCACGAAGCAGCCTTTTCTTTTTGTAATTAGATTCCCGCCGAGTTTTCTTCTGCTATTTCTTCCGAAACGAGGGGACTGTTTTGTACGAGATTTTCGTTTTCAGGTGCGGTGTCAATAGTTTGGGGTGTATCACTTTCCGGAGTGGCTAACGTAATCTCTTCGTCTGATATTTTAGCTCGATCCGGGGTGATGGAAAATGACGGCTCGGCTACAACACTCGGCTGACTCAGAAATGTTGCGACGGCCTCATAATCCGCAGCACCATGACAACTGGGCTCGTACTCAAAAATTGTCTTGCCGTGACTGGGCGCCTCGGCCAATTTTATATTGCGTCGGATATGAACGGGTATCACTTGGGCCTGTGCCCAGGGGTGATCGCTTTCTCTGGCGCTCGACAGGAAGTTCTTAATATCCTCGCGAACCTCATTGGACAAACTGATACGGCTGTCAAACATGCACATTAAAATAGCTGAAACACTTAGCTTCGGGTTGATGCGTGTTTGTACGAGGGTGACCGTTTGAAGCAATCGGCTGAATCCCTGCAAAGCAAGAAAGTGCGGCTGGATCGGGATGACCACTTCATCGACCGCCGCCAGTGCATTCAGTGCCAGAAGTCCCAATGAGGGCGGGCAGTCAATGATCAGGTAATCAAATTGGTCTTCAACAGATTCGACTGCTTGTTTAAGAATGATCTCGCGGCCTACTTCATTGACAAGTTCGGCTTCAGCACCAACCAAATCAATGCTGGCTCCCAGCAACCACAGGTTGTCTCGAACCTGGCGTATTGCCTCGCCCATCTCCATGTTTCCCGTCAACACGTCATAAATACCTGTCGCATCTTCGGTCTGGTCGGCTCCCAGATGAATCGTCAGATGGGCCTGCGGATCCAAATCGATGGTCAGAACACGATGCCCCTTCAGTGCCAGTGCCGCCGAAACGTTGACGACCGTTGTGGTTTTTCCCACACCGCCTTTTTGGTTTAAGATTGCAATTTTTCTCACGAGGTTGATTCCTCCGCTGAGGATTGCTGAACAGGGGTTTGAGGGTCAAGATTTTTCAGCACTGCATCCAGTACGCCGTTAACGAATCGCGGCGATTGTTCAGTGCTGAATTTTTTTGCGATTTCAATCGCTTCGTTAATAACAACTTTGCAGGGGATATCCTCACAATAGCGTAATTGGTAAACCGACATTCGCAGAATGGCTCGATCAACATGAGACAGCCGTGACAGTTTCCACCTTACGGCTGCCTGGGAGATCAGATCGTCGCAGGCACGCACAGTCTCCCAGGATCCGTGTGTCCATTTTTCCGCAAGCTCCAGCACCAGATCGTCATCAGTGTTCGTCCGGAAAAAAATGCGCAGCATCGACTCCGCATCACTGCCCTGTACATCCAGTTGGCAAAGAGCCTGCATTGTCAATTCTCTGGCTTTTGTTCTGCGATCCAAAGTCGTTCCTTCGGTTATCGGTTCAATCCTGAAAAAATTACAATTGCCCCATCAGGTCGGCCATTTCCATCGCCGCCATCGCCGCGTTCACCCCGGCATTGCCTTGTTTGGTGCCAGCCCGTTCAATTGCCTGTTCGATCGTATCACAGGTCAACACGCCGAAAATCGCCGGTACGCCGGTATCATAATTGATCTGGCCGACGCCGCGGGAGATCTGCTGACAAACATAGTCATAATGATTCGTCGATCCGCGGATCACAGCGCCCAGACAGAGTACCGCTGAATAGTTTCCGCTTTCGGCTACCTTTTTGGCGACAACGGTAATCTCAATGGTACCCGGAACCCAGATAATCGTAATCTGATCCTCACCGGCCCCATGCCGCTGCAGACAGTCGACGGCACCATCTACGAGTTTATTGGTAACAAACTCATTAAACCGGCTGACGACGATAGCAAATTTGTTTTTACCCGCACTCAGTTGACCTTTAAGTTCCTGGACCATGTTATTTGTGCTCCGTTAAAAAGCTTCTTTTCTCGTTGAAAAAGTAAAATGTTTCACAGTATTTTATAGGACGAACCTGTAAAAGTCATCGACAATTTATCTGCTTCCAAAGATATCGCCCGAAAAGGCATCTCTAACTTCTGTAATTATAGTAACTTAAAAGAGCGAATGCCAGAAAAAACTTTTATGAAAGAAAAAGCCTCAATTTCTGTCTATGGGCTAAGGTAAGTGTTTTTGCTGACGATATAGAAATGTCGATTTATAAACAAAAAACAACAGAAGAGTATCAGGATAGCAAATGTTAGATTCACAGGACGATTTTGAATTTACCCATGAGTGGGATCAGGCCGAACAGATGGTCATCGAGGCGTTTGAACTCTATGAAAACGGCCAGATGACTGAGGCGCTGGAAAAACTGGATAGCGCTATACAGCAGGGTACCGAGCACGGCGAATGGTATTTTAATACGGGCCTGACACTGGATAGTCTGGAACAATATGAAAAAGCCATCGAATTTTATGAAAAAGCCCTTGAATGCATGCCCGATGACATAGAAGTTATCAATTGTCTGGGGGTCAATTATACGCGCACCGCGCAATACGATTTGGCTTTGGCAACATTTGAGCGTGTTGAACGATTAGATCCTGCCTTTGAGCCATGCTACTGCAATCGGATCATCACCTATACCGAGATGGAGCAGTACGACAAAGCTGAGCAAATGTTCTACATGGCTCAGCAGATCAATCCGGATTGTCCGTTATGCTATTATAACATTGGCAACTCTTTGTTTACCCAAAGTGAGTATGATAGGGCGATTTGGTGTTGGGAAAAATGTGCAGAGTTGGAACCCAATCATCCGCAGATCCACTACCGTCTGGCACAGGCCTGCTGGATCAGCGGACAAGGCAAGCGCGCCCGGGAAGAGTTTCTGCTCGAGTTGCGAAAAAATCCGATGAACCTCGAGATTTTATTGGATTTTGGTCTGTTTCTTCTCGAAAGCGGCGATCTGGAATCCGCCCGTGAAAAGTTCAATCGAATTCTTGAGTTCGATGAAACATTTGCTCCGGCACATTTCTATCTGGGAGAGGTATTTCGTCTTCAGCAGGATTTTAATCGGGCGTCACGTTGTTATGCCAATGCGATCAAATGTGATGAAAAATTAGTTGGTCCGCGTTTTCGCCTTGCCGAGATCGAGTTTTCCGAAGGAAATACAATCGATGTCATCCAGCTTCTTCACAAAGAGTTCCAATTAGGTGTTGGGGATATCGATGTACTATTGGCAATGGGCTGGATGTTTCTTCATGCCGGGCGGTTAACCGATGCCAGCAACTGTTTCATGCAGGCCCTCAACGAAGTGGAGGTCAGCTATGAGGCCTTCTTTGGTTTAGGGATGTCTCTGGCTGTCCATGAAGATCATGAAGGGGCTCTTGAGTGCATTGAACAGGCAATTGCCTTGGCGCCGAATCGACCTGAATTACGGTTGTGTGCGGGGTGGCTCAACTATAAACTTCAGCGATGGAACGAGGTCGAGGAAAATATCGGGAAATGCCGCCAAATCCATCCTACTCAGGAACCGTATCGCAGCCGCTGCCGACAACTTCTAAGGGCGATGCGCTGTAAAAAGCTCTTGCTTTATTGTCAGAAATGGTATGAACGGAAAATAAAAAAGTCAACTGCCGCCTGAAGATGGTAACAGTTAACTTTGATATTTCTACGATTATATCTTATCCTGTCCTGCGTCTTCTGCGGACAACTTTTGTACCTGTTATTTTCTGGGTCCCTCTGGAGGTTGTTAATTCTCCGGTAAGCTTCGAGTCTTCCAGCTTTCCTGCGAAGTCCATTTCAAATTTACGATCACCAAATTCCAAAACGATCTTAAAACTCACCTGGCTGTCTTCGAGATTGATTTTCTCAATGGGGGTGGCTCCATACATTCCGCTCATATCCGGATTGACTTTAAGCCGTTGTTGACGACTGCCTCGTTCGGAAGTGACTTCAAGATTCCAGTTGCCGATCAGAGCACCGCCGATCCGCTTTCCTTCAGCGACGATCTCTCCTCGCTCAGATTTGAAAACACCGGTAAGCACATTGCCTTGGACGGTTCCCTCGAATGTGGACTCCCATTGACGGTCCCCCATCTTGCTGTTTCTTTTGAAGGTCAGTGTTCGCCGCTCATACTTAACATCGGTAACCTCATGCTCTCCCCGTTCACTCTGCCATTTGGCGGCAAGTTTTCCATCGTTGTCAGCCGTAACGGCGAGCGTTGAAGTGAATTCCCGGTCGCCCATTTTCATTTTCCAGTTTCCGACGACTCTCGGCATTCGCCTGCTGCGCTGGCCGGTGAGCTTGTACTCACCCCTGTTGCTGGTGACCGTTCCGGAAATCTTTCCTTCCTCAACTGTTCCGGCAAATGTTGAGGTCCTGGTTTGACCGTCCCGTCCCTGATACGTCTGCACAAAGCCGAGCTTACCGTCCTCAAACGTTACATTTGTCAGTTCGTTCATGCCCCGAAAGCTGATCCACTTACCGGTCAGATTGCCTTCGCTGTTTCTGGAAAACAACAGGATCGATTCCATTTGCCTTTCATTGTAATCGATCTTGACCTGCCATTCGCCGTACAATCCCCGTCCACGTGTCCGGGTAGGCCGGGCCGGTGCCGCCGGCTTTTCAGCTTTCGCTTCCGCTGCACTTTCGACCTTAACTTCCGTGGCCGGTTCGGCCGCTGCGGCTACGGGTTCAGCTTCTTTGACCGATGGCTGAATAGCAGCGGGTTCGTCCACAGCGGCTTTTTTAGACCCGCACCCGCCGCAAATAAGACCCAAGGAGATGA
>CALETL010000221.1 GCA_937920485.1 uncultured Phycisphaerae bacterium | reverse complement strand
ATGAAACAAAAGACCACGCTTGCCAAAATACCCAAGGCGAGGTCAGCAGGAGTCCGAAAACAAGACAAATTTTCAAATAGGTTACAAAGCCTTCAGCGGGTTTTTTGGTTTGCAGGCCGGTACGAGGCTGTACGTTACTGGTCTGTGACTCGGTTATCGTATCGTCAGCTTGGTTTTCATCCTCCAACTGAATAGCTGATTTCTGCTCTGTATTCTCCGCAGAATCATTGGGGCTTTGTTCAGAAATGTCTATTGGCTGTGATTGCGTAATCCCCATTGCCTGATTATAAGGTCGTTCCAGAAAAACAATTAAATCTTTGCCGAAAAACAGGCACACAATTAGGCCCAGCACGACACCTGCCAGTGCCAGGATCATCCGGATTCGCAATTCCTCCAGATGATCGCCCAGACTCATGCTTTTGAGGTCGCCTTTGTTCCGATTGTTTTCGGCCATCTGTTATTCCTGATTATGATACCAATAAATTTACGAAAATAGTTTACGTAAATCACAAACACTTGGCAACTGATTTTTAATGGCACCTGAAACGAATTGGTTTTATAATGTTCGCCATGCATTGGAAAACAATATTGATTTTAGTCGCCGGGGCCGGCTTTTGCATCAGCAGTGCGGCGTATTTATGCGTCAAGTTCGCTTTGCGTCCCAAAAGCGACCAGACATGGGAACAGGAGCATTGGGATTTTGAGGATCACCACCCTGCCATAAAACGGTACCATTTCTGGTGCCGGATTCTGTTATCTGCGGTAATCATCAGCATGCTGCTGCTTTTCATAAGTATCTCGGTCTAAGAATAAACCTTTTCTACACACAAATCCTTTTTTTCAGGGCCAAAACAAAGGTTTTTTTCGACAATTCCAAATTCGCTATTGAATTTTTCATACCCAATCGCTATAGTATCCGGTTCTGTTTAGAAAAAAGTATGTGTATTAAGAATCCAGGAGTAAGAAAATGGGCAAAAACATTGCCATCGCAGGCGTGACCGGTGCTGTCGGTCAGGAATTTTTAAGAATTATCGAGCAGCGGAAATTTCCGTTTGACTCGCTAAAAATGCTGGCCAGTTCCCGGTCGGCCGGCAAAAAAATCGACTTCATGGGCAAGACCTACACGGTCGAGGAACTGACCGCCGACAGCTTTGCTGGAATCGACATCGCCCTGTTCTCCGCTGGCGGCGGACGCAGTAAACAGTTCGCCCCTGCCGCAGTCAAGGCCGGTGCAGTTGTCGTGGACAACTCGTCCGCCTTCCGAATGGACCCGGAGGTGCCGCTGGTCGTGCCGGAAGTCAATGCCGATGCGATCGCGCAGCACAAGGGGATTATCGCAAACCCGAACTGCACGACGATTATCGCCAATGTGCCCGTATACCCGCTGCATAAGGCCAATCCCGTCAAACGAATGATCGTCAGCACATATCAGGCCGCCAGCGGTGCAGGCCAGTCGGCGATGCTTGAGATGATCGAGCAGGCCAAAGAGGTCCTTGCCGACAAGCCGGTAACCTGTAACACGCTGAAGTACCAACTGGCGTTTAACCTGTATTGCCATGACTCGGCGATTGGCGACAACGGCTACAATGAAGAAGAAATGAAAATGGTCAAGGAAACGCACAAGATCTTCAATTGTCCTTCCATTGCGATTACCTGTACCTGCGTACGCGTGCCGGTGGTTCGGACGCACTGCGAAAGTATCAACCTGGAGTTCACCGACCCGATCACGCCGGATGAGGTTCGTGACCTGCTGAGTACCGCACCGGGTGTCAGCATCATTGACGATCGCAAGGAAAACCGCTTCCCGATGCCGACGGATGCCAGCGACAAAGACGATGTTTATGTCGGCCGGATCCGTCAGGATGAATCGATTCCGGACAACCGCGGCATTAATCTGTGGATCGCCGGTGACCAGATACGCAAAGGCGCCGCACTGAATGCCATCCAGATCGCGGAAAAATTGATATAACAAACAGCAACAAAATATTTTAACCACCGAGGACACTGAGGACGCCGATTTTATGAATTAAATTTTTTCGGTGGCTCCGGCGGCCTCGGTGGTTTTTTATTTATGGCACCGCGAAAGATAAAACTTGTTATTCACTACGATGGCACTGCTTATCACGGCTGGGCACGACAACCAGAGCATGATACAATCCAAGGACAGCTTGAAACAGCGATTGAGAAACTTACTGGAATGTTCGTTGAAGTAATCGGTTCTTCTCGCACCGATGCGGGCGTACACGCATTGGGACAAGTAGCCCATGTTGTATTAACCGATTGCCCGATCCCCACCGAGAACTTTCAAAACGCCCTGAATAATCTATTGCCTGACGATATTGTCATCGCTGACGTGCAGGAAGTACCGGAGGATTTTGATGCCATCAGCGATACGGTTCAAAAACGGTACAAGTATTTTATCTGTACCGTTCCCATTCGTCCTGTTCTAGTCCGGAACCAATGGCATCGACCGGGATCGCTGGACGTTGACAAAATGGCCGCGGCAGCAAAGTTTCTCGTTGGCAAGCACGATTTTAAGTCGTTTGCCTCCGCGGCAGATCAGCGGGAAAGTTCTGTGCGGACGATTACGCTTTGCCAGGTCGAACAAAATGGAGACATTATAAAGATTAGTGTTCAGGCGGATGGTTTTTTGTATAATATGGTTCGCAATATTGTTGGCACGCTGGTTGAAATCGGCCGCGGCCGCTGGGAACCGGGATATATTAATGATATTCTGGAGGCCAAAGACCGTAACGCCGCAGGACCCATCGCCCCTGCCTGCGGACTATGCCTAATGGAAATATTCTATAAACAGTAGCCCGAAGCGCGAGCGCAGGGATAAGAAATGTACCGCCGGCATCTTGCCGGCAGGTCTTCAGTATACGTTTTTTTTGGTTGATGCGTACATTAACAACATGAA
>CALETL010000220.1 GCA_937920485.1 uncultured Phycisphaerae bacterium | reverse complement strand
GATTGCCACTACTAAGACACACAAATAGTCATTTTAGTCTAAATGAAATCGAAATTTTGTCCAGTTATTGCATAAAAAAAAGCCGGACGCATTGTCCGGCTTGAAAAGCCTGTTTTTGTCTATGGTCAAAGTTTTATTGATTCTGGCACTTTTCGATTTCTTCCAAACGGTCTTCAAACCAGTCCTCAAAGTTGATTTGATTGGGTCGCTTTGATTGGCCATGACCCAATCGCGAACTCTTCTTGCCTTCTTTCCACATTTTTGCGATGCCATCATTAGGTATGACCTTAATGAGCTCTTCCATTTCTTCGTCTGTGAAAGGAATGGATTTTAATTGAAGGTGTTTTTCCGCTACCATTGGCTCAAGCAGTTTAATAAGGTTGTATGTTTTGTTTAATTGGCTTTCTAAGCTCAAAGTATCATCAGGTAAGGGCAATACAGCGATGGGTTTTATGCGTATGCGGTCCTCCAGACCGTCGGCTTTTCGTTTGGCGCCCCAACTTCCACGAGCGTAGAGATAGTACAACTCCAGTTTAATTTTATCGAGCTGCCCCGGCTCAAATCCATGTGGAATAAAAACGGTCCACCGTATAACCAATCCATCGCGGTAAAACCAGGCAAGTTGAATGGGACCGTAGGAGCGGTGTTTGTTCGGGCCAAGGCGTTCGTAAGATGAACCGAGCTGATAATCGCCATAATTCCAGGCGGTGATCCCCTTTGACGCATACTTTCTTTTCAGTTCCTGGTTCGGACGCAGAGACGTAACAGTGAAGATCAAGTCATTTTCGCATTTCCGGACTTCATGGACGGCAAAGATCAGACTCATTTCTTCTTTGGTGAATATCGCATTTTCTAGTGAAAAATGATCATCAAGTATTTTGCCTCCTTTGCCTCCATCGATGATCTCAACCTGGGGCCCGAAGTCCGGCTTAAAAACCGAGGCGTCAATGTCAATGTTATATTCAATATTAGCGCACTCGATTACTTTCCATATGTCATTTTCCAGTACTTTTTCTTCAAAACGCCGTGGTTGCAAATTTTCGTCAACCCAAAACATCAAACGAGTACTGTCTGGTTTATCCGGGTAAGATCCGATGTAAACCTGACATGGGGTGCCGTTAATCATGTCAACTCTATTTTCGTCTTTGGTACATTTTTCAATGTATCGGCTTGTTTCTGTGATTTCTTTTGGAAGACGTTCGGTGCTTACACTTTTGCTTTTTACCGCAAAATCGTGTCCCTGCTTATATTTCCAGAGAGATTGACCATCGTCGATCATGAGTTGTTCTGATCCTTTATGCTGCCAAGCCATCTTATAGCCAACATCACGCTTATACCATATCTCATTTGCCTTAACCATCTGTCCTTCTTGTAATCGATAACCCGTTGCATGGACGGTTTTTGCTCTTTCCATTGCTTTAATGACTTGAGCATAGAGGGTTGAGGTTTGGGTGTTATAAAAGAGAAGCAATGCGAAAACTAACACCGCTGCTGCTGAAAACTTTGTCATTCTGCTATGCATAATTATTCTCCATCTATTCGGCTGCGGGGAGATTTTCTCGGTCCGCTCTGCCGTATCCAGTTGATCGAGCAGGTCGTTTAGTACCGCCTTGTTGACCTCTGGATTTGTTTTAATTTTTTGTTGTTTGATGTACTGTTCTATATTGTCTGCCGGTCTCATTGTTTCACCTCATCAAGTAAAGACCTCAGTTTAGTTAATCCGTACCGGTATCGGCTTATGGCGGTTTTGACGGTGGTTTCCTGCAGGGTCGCAATGTCTTTGAATCGCATGTTTCCCTGCAGCCGCAACGCGACGGCTTCCCGCTGCGGGTAGGGCAGTTGTGTCATTGCGTGCCGTATTCGCCGAAAGTCTTCGTCTTCGATGATCCACTGGTCCGGCCGTTTGAGATTCGATACGACTGATTCGGCCTGGTCCAGGGTAACTGTCGGCCGCCGCAAGCTCGAACGATTCAGATTGCGGGCCCTGTTGGCGACACATGTCATCAGATAGCCCTTCAGGCTGCCGGTCAGTGTGAATTTCGAAGCATCCCGGACAAAACGAATGAATGTTTCATGCACCGCATCTTCGGCGTCGCTTTTGTCGTGCAGCAGTCCGGCGGCGACCCGCAGCAGATCGTCTCTGTACTTTTCATATATCCGGCAAAAGGCGTCCCTGTTGCCGTGTCTGAATTTTGAAACCAGTCGTCTATCTTCCAGCACGCTGCATTCCCGTCAAAACCGTATTACGAACGTCCGTCAATTATACAACACCGAAGGAAGTGATTTTACCTTAAGAATAATTGATTATATCCGGTTTATTATGAAAACGCACGGTCAAAGGGGGGCAGATCGCTTAGCCGAATCTGATATGGATGGCTGAGCATGGAAACAAAAAAAGCCGGAATTGCTTTCCTGGCAATTCCGGCTTTCGGAGGGGTGATGAGAGAACTGCATCTTCTCCATTCCACACTCCCTGTCAGAAACTGGTTATCAACCTGATTCCTTCAGGCGATGATGAAATCTCATTTTATTTTTTACGACG
>CALETL010000219.1 GCA_937920485.1 uncultured Phycisphaerae bacterium | reverse complement strand
GCTCGCGGAGCGTTTAATCTGCCACGCTCCGTAAAAAACGCTTGCGACAAAGACAGCCGCGATGAGAGCCGGAACATTCAAAAACAGCTTGAACTGACTATAGTACACACCCATCATTGCCAGTGCGGTAAAGACTGAACTGGCAACAGCGACCATCACGCCGACCATGCGTACCAGATCTCCCTTGGGACAGACAGGACGGGCAAAAAACCCAACCAGCAAAAACGCCGCAAGTACCATCATACCCATCAGGAAATACGCCTGTGTCTCAGCAATATGGTGGTAACAGTGAGCATACCATTCCAAGGCCACGCCTGTTGCCAAAAGCAGCCGTCCCCAGACAAAGTAAACCTGTGCCATCAACGCCCGTTCTTCGTCCTGACCGGACCGCATGAACCGCCAGAGGAAATGGCTGAGCATGATCGACAAGCCAACAAAAATCCATGTACCGAATGGCGAATTCAGGAACACCCTGAACTCTTCGGAATCATGCAGCGGCAGATGATAAAACAATCCGACTGAAGCAATGACAGCGACGATCATGGACATGACTTTGGTCCACAAACTATTGTAGCGAATGCCGATGAAGGTCAGGACAACGGCCTCAATCGACCAGCCGATGAGCGTGGGCTGTAAGGTGTTGAAATACAGCGGGATGGCGGCAGTGATGAAAGCCGTGCCGAGAACACCAAGGGATGCCTGTAACTTTTTATCCTCCCTGCACCGGCACAAAACAACGAACACCATCGCGATATGCGCAGCGCCAAGAACGGCACTGGCAAAGGCCAGATTTTGCCGTGAGCCGTCATAGAGCATTTGCCAGAGGTAATAATAGACGACAATGCTGTTGACAACTACAAGCGTTACATCTTCGCTGCGGGCGTTGAGCTTTTTTACAAGACCGTTCAGGATCGGGAGGATCAGATACATGCCCGCAAACAGCCCCAGCCAGAACAGACCTATCTGCACTTGGTCGGGTGTGTAAAACTTTTCGAACCAAGCGGTGTAAAGCAGGTACGTTCCGACCATGGCAATCCAGTTGACAGCCCGCCAGCGACGAAACATCGCACAGCCGATGGCGCCAGCGCTAAGAACGAAGACATAACTGAACAGCGGGATCGGCATGTTATGCCCCGTGGAGATAATAATCGGCGACAGGTAGCCGCCCAGCAAAGCGAGAAATGCGATTAGTTTTTCATCCAACATAACGGCATAGGCCATCGCAGCAGCGGTTACAGCAATGGACATAGCAAACGCCCATTCGGTGCTGAATAGCTCATAATGGTTACCAGCGAACACCGCCGCATACAATAACGCAAAACCTAATGCGGCAATGCCTTTGGCGACAATCTCGAAGTTTTTACGCCGAAGTATTTCACCGAGGATGATGGCCACAAGACCGCAAACAGCAACCGTAGATATCCACATTTCTTTGGTGAAAGTAATTTTATCATAAAGGTATCCCAAAAAGAATCCCACACCGATAATGACGGTAATCACACCGACGATCAATGCAACGGTCGTTCCGAGTTTGAGTTCCAGGCCGCCTTTGGATTCAGATTTGGGTTTTGTTGGCATAAATTCTTTCACAGCCGCAGCGACTTCTGTTATTGGCTTCGCAACCACAGGCAGTGTCTGTGGTTTGGGTGGCGTATAGGCCGGCTTGGGCGATATCTTTTCTTCTACCGGCGGACGTGATTGGAATGGCTGGGGAACCGGTTGAGGTTGGGCGGCAGGTGGCGCTGCTGCCGGTTTATGTGTGGGCGGCTTTGAGTAGTCAACTCCAAGAATGCTTTTGCCCTCCAGTTCATTCAGACGGCGGTTGATACTGCCTGTCTTGTTAAACAGGACGATCGCCATGACTACCGCAATCGGCCCGGAGATAAACAATCCAATGCCAAGAAATATCATTAACGTAGCAAATTCATCCATTGATCTATCCCTTCAATTTATTAGCCACGAATTATCACAAATTATATTTCAATTTCACATAATGCGTAATTGTCATGCCGGACTTGATCCGGCATCCAGACGGTAACGCCCTGGATCCCGGCTCGGAGGCCGGGATGGCACCTCCGCAGATATTCGTTCAATCCACCGTTTTAATTCTGTGTCATTCCGTGTTTTCCGTGGTGCCTTTTTTATTCATCGAATCGGCTGCCATTTGTCGCAGTTTCATAATGTCGAGCTTACCGGAGCCGAGAAGCGGTATTTGGTCAACCGGAATCAAATTATCTTTTTTCGGAACATACAGCTTGGGCAGGTCGCATTCGGCTAATACATAATGCAGGGCATCGAGATCAACCTTTTCTTTATCATACAAAATCACCAACTGTTCACCCTTTTTCGCATCCGGCACACCGGTGACGGCGATAACCGACTCATGTGTGTTAAGACCCTTCATGCAGACATCTTCAATGGTCATATGCGGAACCATCTCCCCGCCGATCTTGCTGAAACGGCTGAGTCGGTCGCGGATGGTAACAAAACCGTCCACGTCAACACTGACGATATCGCCGGTGTTGTACCAGCCATTCTGCAAGACCGCTGAAGTCTTTTCGGGCAGTTTCAAATACCCTTTCATGACATTGGGCCCTTTGACATATAAAAGCCCTGTCTCACCAGTGGGTACGGGATCGCCGGTTTGAGTATCGAGGACTTTTACCGCCAAGCCGGGGACACTGTGGCCAACGGTGCCCTCCTTGGTACCGATCTGCCGGACACGGTCAATTTGGGCATCCGGCACATTCAAGGCGATCAGCGGGGAGCATTCGGTCGCGCCGTAGCCCTCATGCGGGCGGATGCCGAACTTTTCATCAAACGCATCCACCAGTTCGATTTTGAGCTTTTCGGCACCGGCAACGATAAACCGCAGTTTGTCGAAATCCTCCGGCTTACACCGCCGGAGGTAGTTTTGCAGGAATGTCGGTGTAGCAAACAACAGTGTGCATTTATCCTTGCCGCAGAGTCTGCCAACTGCCTTGCCGTCCAGTGGATTGGGCACGAAGCTTGTTCCCACGCCCGCCATGAGCGGCATCCATAACGTACATGAAAGCCCGAATGCATGAAACAGCGGCAGCAACCCGCAAAGGCGGTCGTCCTTATAGACGCGAAAGACTGACAATGCTCCCTCTAGGTTGGACTGGATGTTATGGTGGGTCAGTTCGACGCCCTTTGGCCTGCCGGAGGATCCGGAGGAAAACAGGATTACCGCTGTATCGTCAGCGGTGAAATCTTTAGGTCTTCGTGCCAGTTTTTTCCGTGGCATGAACAATGCCTTGATGAAGGCCCTGCGTTTTTCGGCCGGTGTTACCGTCGGCACGATGTCTTCCATAAACACCACATCAGGCAGAGTTGATTTGTCGAGGTCAAGTTTTTCGAGAAACTTGCGGCTGGTCAGGACCGTTTTGACCTCTGCGGTTTCAATCATATACGCCCTGTCCTCGACCGAGGCAGTGTAAGACAGGTTGACCGCTGTTTTATGCAGCAACGAGGTTGCCAGATTTGCCAGCGCCCCGCCGACCGATGATGGCAGGAAAATGCCTACGGCTTTCTGGTTTGCGGTTTGGGATTCCAATTTATCCGCCAAAGCGACCGAAGCGATCAGGGCTTTGCCGAAATTGAGGCGTTTTCCCATCGTGTCGGACATACAGGGCTTGGCCCAGTGACGGCGGGCGGATTTGACGAACCGCTCACCTAAGCTCAGCCGTTTCGGTTTTTTGGCATCATAAAAATCCACCGCCAGTTCCTCAATGCAATTTCGAAGGTCCTGTGCCGATGTGTCCGCCGGCATCGGCTTACCGAAATGCACCCCCACCGGATACGGCAGGCGTTTGGGAAAGACGCTAAGCAGTTTGCCGTGAAAATGACTGAGGATACTGCCCCACAGACCCCCAATATACGTCGGAATGATCTGATAGTCGGTGCCTTTGGTGATTTTTTCAAAGCCACCGCGGAACTTGTTCAGCATCCCCGTGCGCGTAAGCGTCCCTTCTGCAAAAATACAGACCAAATAGCCGTCATCCATTGCTTTCCGTGCTTCTTTTAACGCCGCGAGGATCTTTTTGGGCGGATCGGTTGCATTGATCGGAATGACCTTCCCTAATCGAAACATCCAGCCAATCCACCGATTCTGTGAAATCGCACGATCCATTACAAACCGGATCCGCCGCTGCTGGGTCGCCATCAGCACCACGGCATCAGCCCATGAAACATGGTTGGACACGATCAGTGCCGGGCCTTCCGTGGGTATATTTTTATCACCGTAAACACGAATGCGATAGATCGTTCGCGTCAGCAATACCAGAATCAGCCGAACGAGAAAGTCCGGCAGGATAATCACCGTCGCTACGGCTAATACCAGCGTCAATATCCCAAGCCCTAAGAACATTGCACTTGGCTTGATTTCTAAGACTCCACAGCACAGCCACAGCAATCCGGAAGCGGCCAGCACGCCGATCCATCCCAGAAAACTGGACGCCGCGATGACCCGGGCACGGATTTTTTGAGGCGCACGCATTTGGATAAACGCGTGAATCGGCACGATGAACAGTCCACAACCAATCCCAAAAAAGAAAATCAGCACAAAAACTGCCTTTAAAGCGCCGCCGCTGACCGGCCCTTTTACACCGATCAACCCCAATCCGATGGCAGTTGCGGCCATGCCGACCGCTCCCATCGGAACAATCCCGAATTCGACACCGCGGCCGGACAATTTACCCGCAAGCCATGAGCCGATACCGATACCAACCGCGGCGATCAAGAATAAATAGCCGCTTTGCATATCCGTAAATTTACATACTTCCATGCCGTAGGGAATCATGTTGATCTGCGAAAAACCGCCCAAGAGCATAAAGTAAGCACTGGCCAATACGGTCATCAGCAGGTATTTGTCTGTCCAGACTGTTTTCAGGACACGCGATACTTCAGAAATTGAAAATTGATCGGAGAGTTTTTCGTCGGTGGAAACAGGCTTCGTTTTGCCGATCCGCAGACTTGTCAGCACACCGATAACTGCAATCACAACGCACGAAAGTGAGGCCCACATGAAATTGCGGTTGAGCAGATTTGCCAGCCAAGGCGCAAAGGCTGTTCCGATGACGATGGAAAGATAGGTCATGCCTTCCAGAAAGCTGTTGGCTTT
>CALETL010000218.1 GCA_937920485.1 uncultured Phycisphaerae bacterium | reverse complement strand
GGCGCTGCAGTATTTTACCGGCAGCAAAGCCCATAATATTGTAATTCGTCGCCTGGGACAGCAGCGCGGATTAAAGATTAATGAATACGGGGTGTTCAGGTTTGAGAAACGCGTGGCCGGCAATACGGAGGCCTCCGTTTATCAGGCGCTGGATTTGCCTTACATCGCTCCTGAGCTCAGGGAAAATCACGGTGAGATCGAAGCGGCTCGCGATAAACGCCTGCCGAATTTAATCGAATTTTCAGACTTAAAAGGTGATTTACATATTCATACCGATTACACCGATGGCCGCAACAACCTTCGGGAAATGGCGCTGGCGGCAAAAAAGCGCGGGTACAAATACCTTGCCGTTACCGAACACTCGGATCGCTTAAAAATTGCTGGAGGTCTTGACCCACCAAAACTGCTTAAGCAAATGGAAGAAATTGACTTACTTAACGAGGAGTTAAAAGGTTTTACCCTCCTGAAAGGAATTGAAGTCGAAATCCTGGAAGACGGTCGCCTGGATTTAGCAGATAATGTTCTGGCAAAGCTGGATCTGGTGGTGGGAACAATCCATAGCTATTTCGGTTTATCGCTGCAGAAACAAACCGAACGTATTTTTCGCGCCATGGATCATCCGTATTTTACGTTTCTGGCGCATCCCAGCGGTCGTTTGATTAATGAACGCAAGCCCTACGAAGTGGACATGATGCAACTCATCAGCAAAGCGCGGGAGCGCGGCTGTTTCCTTGAACTGAACGCTAACCCGAGGCGTTTGGATCTTTATGACACCTATTGTCAGGTGGCCAAGGCGCAGGGCGTTCTGGTCGCCATCAACTCAGATGCCCACCAGGTGAATGCGCTTGACGACATTGGCTTTGGTGTGGGACAGGCGCGCCGCGGCTGGCTGGAAAAAGACGATGTGCTCAACACGCGTTCACTACCCCAACTGCGCAAACTGCTGAAGCAGACGATGGGTTAGTTGGGTATTCGGTATTCGCTAGTGGGTATTGGTTATTTGTTACTTGCCGATAGGTTCTGGGTTCAGCGGTTCCGGTCCGCAGATTACGCAGATTTAGTAGGGCAGCCCTCTGTGGCTGCCTTTTCTTGGCCGGCGCGGAGGCCTTGTCCAGGAATCGGGAAGCAAGCGCCAGTCCTACTCAATTTTTGACTTGTCGTTTTCCGGACCGAGCTGTCTTCCTGGGGCTCTGAACGATCCTTTTTCGGCTTAATTTGGCAGGAGCGTCATTTCTATTCAAATGCCAGTATGTCGTGGCGTCCCTATTCCCCACACTTGTTGGATTTCGAACACGAAAGTTAATAAGTTAAGAACGCCCCCTTTTTATACGAAAATAATTCTTGACAAGTTAAATTTATTAGAATAATTGTCTGATAAAAGGTATAATTAAAGAATGATTGACGCTGTTAGTTTAAAAATACTGAAAATATTGCAGGAAAAAGCCCGGATTCCCAATGTCGAGGTGGCCCGGCAGGTGGGGATGGCGCCTTCGGCAGTGCTGGAGCGTATCCGCAAGCTTGAAAAACAGGGTTTCATCGACGGGTATGAGGTCCGGCTGAATCCGAAACGGTTCGCCAAAAGTCTGGTGGCCTTTGTGCGGGTTAAAATACAAAAGCTTAGCGACGAAAAAAAAATAGGGGAAAAGCTAACCCGGATAGCCGAGGTACAGGAAGTTCATTACGTGGCGGGCGAAGATGCATTCCTTGTCAAAGTTCGCGTGGCCGACACCGAAGAGCTCGGTCGGCTCACCCGGGATAAAATCGCGGCCATTGCGTCGGTGCGATCCACTCAAACGGCGATTGTGTTGTCGACATATAAGGAGACGGCCAGGATTCCCATTGATAAATAGGTTGAGCCGGTTAGCCGGTTTCCCGTTAGCCGGTTAAAAAAATTAAAATCTGACAGTATACTTTATTATAACGGGCTCAACCGGCTCAACGGGCAAACCGGCACAACCTTACACCAGATTGGCACAAACAATTTACAAAGGCGCAATACTTCTAGAAGGGGTGATGCATGATTCGAATCAACGAGAATTACCTGAAACTGCAGGCGTCGTATCTGTTTTCGGAAATCAGGAGACGGACAGATGAATTTCAAGAAGCAAATCCGGACAAAGATATCATCAAGCTGGGCATCGGGGATGTTACCCGGCCCCTGCCGCAAGCCTGCATTGAGGCCTTTCACCGCGCCGTGGATGAAATGGCCGATGATGCCACCTTCCGGGGGTATGGCCCCGAGCAGGGTTACGAATTCCTACGGGAAGCTATTGCCAGAGTCGATTTTCAGGACCGGGGTGCCGATGTTTCCCCCAACGAAGTCTTTGTCAGCGACGGGGCCAAATGTGACACGGGCAATATCCAGGAAATTTTTGCAACCGACATCAACATTGCCATCCCCGACCCTGTGTATCCGGTAGACCTGGACACCAATGTGATGGCCGGCCGCACCGCCTCGTTCAGTGACGGCCGCTACGGGGACATCACCTATCTGGAGAGCACCCGGGAAAACGGCTTTATCCCGGATTTGCCGGGGGAAAACGTTGATCTGATCTACCTGTGTTTTCCCAACAACCCCACCGGTGCCACCATCACCGAGTCTCAGCTTCAGGCCTGGGTGGACTTTGCCAGAGAGAATAAGGCCCTGATTCTTTATGATGCCGCTTACGAGTCCTTTATTCAGGATCCCAACCTGCCCAAATCGATATTTGAGATCGAGGGCGCCCGGGAAGTGGCCATTGAATTCAGAAGCTTTTCCAAGACCGCCGGATTTACCGGAACCCGCTGTGCCTATACGGTGGTGCCTAAATCCTGCATGGCATACGCGGATAAAGGCGGAGCCCATTCTGTCCATGATCTATGGTTCCGGCGTCAGTCCACCAAGTTCAATGCCGTTTCTTATCCGGTCCAGCGAGCTGCCGAGGCAATCTTCAGTGAAGAAGGCCGGGCTCAGGCAATGGCTTTAATTGATTATTATCTTAAGAATGCGAAGCTCATCCGTAAGGAAATAGAAGCCCTCGGTTATGAATGTGTGGGCGGAGAAAACTCTCCCTATATCTGGATTGATGGAAAAACCGATTCCTGGAAGTTTTTTGATCTGCTTCTGGAAAAAGCCGGTGTCGTTAGTACGCCGGGTGCCGGATTCGGAAAATGCGGCGAAGGTTACATTCGAATCAGCGCGTTTAATAACTATGAAAATGTTCAACTCGCAATGCAAAGAATCAGGCAGGCGCTAAGCTGAAAAT
>CALETL010000217.1 GCA_937920485.1 uncultured Phycisphaerae bacterium | reverse complement strand
CCCCTAAAAAACTCCGCTATAGGAGCCAACTCGTCTTTTCGGCTCAATGCAATGGTCTGAATACAGATCACATTATCGCCAGTTGAGACAACCGGAAGCGGAACCTCGGTTCCTGTCTCCCGAACCATCCGTTCCTGAACGGATTCAATTTCTTCTGATGCGTCGCTTTCATTCAGCGAACCCGATGCCGCGGGACTATCCGGAGGCACCGATGGTTCCGGATTAATCAAAGTTGCTACAAACCAAATGCCCAAAACCAGCACAGCGACACATGACAATAGAATCAGCTTTGCTTTGTAAGACAGAGGTTCGCGTATTATGGACTTTTTTTTACTTCTTAAGAATCCCGCCCTGCCCGGTGCTATATCATCAAGAGCCAGTTCATTGTCTCTTGGGTTTGCCTGGGCAGGCAAATTATCCGCTCTCATCTGTCCGGTTTTGAGGCCCTCTGCAATTTTTGCCTGTCCCTGGCGTATTGCTTCGTTGAGTATCATGCGTTTCGATTTTCGGGCCATTGCTAAGAAAACTCCCTTTCCAGCTCAGATGCCGATTATTCTGCCCCCATGAATCCAATAATAGGGGGTATACCTTACAAGAACATCATAGAATACAAAAGGTTGCGTGAAATTTCAATCGCGTTTTTCAGAAAACAGGTAAATTTATACCAACAGTGAAATAAATACTTGACTTGTCTTAATTTATCGACTATAGGAAGGCTTTTTTATAGAAGATTTTACTTTACGACCAATGCCCGTTCTGATATTACTTTGCAAAAGTTGTATTTAGGGCTTTTCTTTGTAGATCGGAGAATGGGTGTTTGTTCCATCTTCTTAGATGCAGTATAATAGAAAACCCTATATTTTTGAGTAAAAAACAGATTTTTTGGAGAATTATAAAAGATGTTACCGGTAAAGAAAACCAGTAAGTCCCGGACTCGTACCCGTCGTAGTCACCATCGATTGCGTCCGGTGAATTATTCATTGTGTAAACAATGCGGCACTGCCAAGCTTCCTCACGCGGCCTGTGGACAATGCGGCTATGTGAACGAAAAAATCACGCTGAAGCTTGCAGAGGAAGCTGAAAGTTAAAACATGCGTATAGCAATTGACGCTATGGGTGGCGATCATGCACCCGGCGAGATTATCGCCGGAGCATTAGAGGCCAGGGAGGTCCTCGGCGATGAAGATGAACTCGTCCTGATTGGTGACGAGAAAATCATCAATATGCATTTGAATAAATTGGGTGCTTCCGCCAGAAATTTTCGTATATTTCATGCTCCTGATTTAATCGAGATGGATGAATCGCCTGTAGAGGCGCTTCGCCGCAAACCGAAAAGTTCCATCGCAATTATGGCCCGTGCGGCTTCGCATCGACAAGTGGATGCGGTACTTTCTGCAGGCAACACCGGTGCCTGTGTTGCGGGTTGTCAACTGCGGATGCGGAATCTTGAAGGCGTCCTTCGTCCAGGCATTGCTGTTGTATTCCCAACCTTTTACGGCCCTGTAACGATTTGTGATGTCGGGGCCAACATTGCCTGTAAACCGATTAATTTATATCAATATGCCGTTATGTCGAACATTTATGCAAAGGAAATGCTTAATATTCAAAACCCGCGTGTCGGCTTAATGAATATTGGAGAAGAAGATGCAAAAGGAAATGAACTCGTCAAAAAAACACGCGAGTTTTTGAAATCCGATTCTAACCTGAATTATATTGGCAACCTTGAAGGCCATGACATCTTCGAGGGCAAATGCGATGTGGTTATCTGTGAGGGCTTTTTGGGCAATGTTATTCTCAAGATGACAGAAAGTCTTGTGGATATGATCTTTACTGCGATCGGCAGTGAAATGAAAAGTCAAAATCTACTGATGGCATGGTGGTTTAAGAAAATCACCAAAGATGTTCTCAAAAAGTACGACTATCATGAATACGGCGGAGCACTGCTTTTAGGCGTAAACGGTGTTTCAGTCATCTGTCACGGTTCCAGCAAGGCCAGAACCATCAAAAATGCAATTCTTGCCTGTAAAAAATACGCTGACAAACACATTAATGAAACGATTATCGAACGCCTTTCACAAACAACGGTAGAAGCAAATGGTCAATAATCCAACAACCCAAACACCGAAACGACGTGCGATTCTGGTTGGCAGCGGCTCGTGTCTTCCCGATAAAACACTGACCAATCAGGATCTGATGAGCATTGTCGAAACAAATGATGAATGGATCACTACGCGAACAGGCATTCGGACAAGAAGGATTGCCTCCGAAGGTGAAACAACGGCAACATTGTCCGCCGAAGCGGCCCGGCGAGCACTAAAAGACGCAAACATGGATGCTGCTGAAATCGAGCTGATCATTTTGGGAACGATTACGCCTGAAATGGTATTTCCTTCAACGGCCTGTTTCGTGCAGGACATGATCGGGGCGAAAAACGCATGGGCATTTGATTTATCAGCAGCCTGCAGCGGTTTCGTTTATGGTTTGTCGATAGCCCAGCAGTTTGTCAGTTCCGGCCGCTATCAAAATGCAATGGTCATTGGTGCTGAGACCCTGAGCCGGATTACGAATTACGAGGACCGCGGCAGTTGCATCCTTTTTGGTGATGGTGCAGGTGCCGCCATTCTGAAGGCCGCCAATTCCGGACCGCAAGGCGTTATGTACAGTACGTCTTTTTCTGATGGGAGCGGATGGACGTCTCTGAACTGCCCGGCTTATGGATCCCGTCATCCGGTCGGACAGCCGCTTGAAGATGAAACGATGACCAAGATGTATATCAATGGACGGGAAGTTTACCACACAGCGGTTCGCAGAATCGTTGAACTTGTAAACGAATGTCTTGAAAAATGCGACCTGAGTATTGAGGATATCGCGATGTTCATTCCTCATCAGATGAATGCCCGTATTATTGAATCCGTCGGCAAACGACTCAAATTTACGGATGATCGCATTTTCATTAATATTGACAAATATGGGAACACCTCAGCCGCCTCCATCCCCATTGCCTTGGACGAGTGCCGCCAATTGGGCCGGCTCAAGTCCGGAGATATTATCCTCCTTGTGGCTTTTGGCGGTGGATTAACCTGGGGCGCCAATGTGATTCAATTATAACAGGATTTTTTTGATTTAAGACAGAGACGATGAAGACAGCATTTATATTTCCGGGTCAGGGCGCTCAATATGTGGGTATGGGCAAAGATATTGCCGAACAATATCCACAGGCAAGAGAGCTTTTTGTTCGAGCCAACGACATTCTTGGCTATGATCTTCAACAGGTTTGTTTCGAGGGCTCTGAGGGGAAGCTGAATGCGACGACGCTCTCTCAGCCCGCGATTTTTACCGTCTCAGCCGCCCTTCTTGAAGTAATTAAGTCCTCCGGCATATCGATCCGCCCTGATGTCACCGCTGGCTTGAGTATGGGCGAATACACGGCTCTTTATGCTGCCGGCCTGATCAGTTTTGAAGATGCCTTACGATTGGTCCAGAAGCGCGGTACCGCCATGCAATCTGCTGCGGACGCTTCAGATGGCTCTATGGTCAGTATCCTTGGGTTAGACGAAGTCCAAACAATTTCACTTTGTGAAGAGGCCTCACAGGGAGAGCTTCTGGTTGCCGTAAACTTTAACTGTCCAGGGCAGATCGTATTGAGCGGAACAGTTGGAGCCTGTCAACGGGCTGCCGAGTTGGCCGAAACACATGGCGCGATTAAGGCGGTTCCGCTGAGTGTCGCGGGAGCGTTTCATTCTGAGATGATGGATCCTGCCGCCGATGAACTGTCAAAAGCACTGGCCGGTTGTCCGATTAAAGACCCGACCAATATCAAAGTAATTGCGAATATCCACGCAGAATATTATACAGATTCAAATGACATTCGTCACGGCTTGGTCAGGCAGTTGGTTCAGCCCATTCTTTGGCAGAAATGCATGGAGAAGTTGTTAGCTGAGGGGCTTGAAAACTTTTACGAGATTGGACCGGGACGTGTCCTGACGGGATTGATGAAACGCATTCACCGCCGTACAAAAGTTACGAATATCAGTTCAGCCGAATCCTTGCAGAAATTCCTTGGTTCTGCTGAATAAAGTTGAGAGTTTATATAAATTGAGGAATAAAGAGATGTCAGAACAAAGATTGGCAATTGTTACAGGAGCTGCTCGCGGAATTGGCCGGGCAATCGTGTTAGAGTTATTAAAACAAGGACGCAAAGTCGCGGGTCTGGATTTGAATGCAGAGCAGCTTGGCGGACTTGAGAAAGTCGCTGCCGAAGCGGGTCACTCCGTGATAACATGTCAGGTTGATATCACACAGACCGAAAAATTGACAGAAGTATTTGAACAACTGTCTGAAGAACATGGCGGCATAGGTATTCTAGTTAACAATGCAGGCATCACCCGCGATCGTCTGATGATTCAAATGGACGAGGACGACTTCGATAAAATTATAGCCGTCAATTTACGTGCCGCATTTGTCGCAACGCGCATTGCCGCACGGTCGATGGTTCGCAATAAATTTGGCCGATTGGTTCACATCAGCTCTGTCGCTGGAGTCATGGGGCAGGCCGGATCGGCAAATTATGCCGCCAGCAAGGCTGGATTGATCGGCATGTCCAAATCCATCGCTCGTGAAGTCGGAAAAAAGAATGTAACTTCAAATTGTATCGCCCCCGGTTTTATTATGACGGATATGACGCAGGTGCTTCCGGACGCGGTCAAGGATGCAGCTAAGGCGGTAATCCCCATGAAACGATTCGGAAAACCCGAAGAAATCGCCCGTGCCGTGGCCTTTCTCGCGTCTGATGACGCCGGTTATATCACCGGTCAGGTTCTGTGTGTCGATGGCGGCATGGCAATGTAATAAATTTGCTAAAAAAAGATTGAAAACCCTTTGTCGGGTCGGTATATTACCGCCGAACATAAAAGAAGTGAAATAACAACTGAAATTCAATAAATCTTTTGATTTAAGGAGATTGTGCTATGGCAGATGTAAACATTCAAGAAAAGGTGATTGAGATTGTGAGTGAGCAGATGGGTGTGGATAAAGCGGAAATAACCCGTGAAACATCCTTTATCAACGACTTAAACGCCGATTCTTTGGATACCGTTGAACTGGTGATGGAATTTGAGGATGAATTTGATATGAGCATTCCGGACGAGGAAGCTGAAAAGATTCAGACCGTCGGAGCTGCGATTGATTACATCGATCAGATCATGAAGACCCAAGCAGACTAAGGAGCATCATGGTCGAGCGTCGAGTAGTAATTACAGGACTGGGATGTGTCACCCCATTAGCAGAGTCTGCTGAGGAGCTTTTTGCTGCGCTGTGTCAAAGTAAAAGCGGAATCTCAATGATCGAGTCTTTTGACACGGCTGAGTACCCGGTCAAATTTGGCGGCGAGGTCAAGAACTTTGATATCGGAAAGTATATTAGTACCCGTGAAGCAAAGCGGATGGACCGTTTCACTCAAATAGCTTTGGCTTCTTCGATCCAGGCGGTTAAGGACAGCGGTTTGGATTTCGAAGAGGAAAACAAGCACCGTATGGGCGTTATCGTGGGAACCGGCATCGGAGGCATCAAGGAAATTGAAGAACAGCATCTCCGTATATTAAACAAAGGACCCCGAAAGGTTTCACCTTTTTGTGTTCCCAAATTGATGAGCAATGCCGCCAGCGGTTGTATTTCTATTCAGTATGGACTTAAAGGTCCGAACATGTGCATAATTACAGCATGTGCATCTGCCAGTCATGCAATTGGAGAAGCTTTTTGGAATGTGCTGAGCGGACGTTCCGATGTTTGCATCACCGGTGGATCCGAAGCGGCCCTGACCACGATCGGCCTGGCTTCGTTCTGCGCGCTAAAAGCGCTCAGTACCCGTAATGATGATCCGCAACGGGCTTCACGTCCTTTTGACAAAGATCGTGATGGATTTGTACTTTCTGAAGGAGCGGGGATTTTAATTCTTGAAGAGTATGAACACGCCAGAAAACGCGGGGCAAAAATTTATGCTGAATTGCTGGGTTATGGCGCCACCGGAGACGGTTATCACATCACTGCCCCGCTGGAAGACGGTTCAGGCGCGGCTGAAGCTATGAAAATTGCATTGCAGCAGGCCAAGCTCAATCCGGAACAGATTGATTACATCAATGCTCACGGAACCAGTACTGAGTTAAACGATGCCGGTGAAAGCAGAGCAATTCACTCGGTCTTTGGGGAGCATGCTTATAATCTGGCAGTCAGTTCATCGAAGAGCTGTCTGGGCCACAGCCTCGGGGCCAGCGGAGCTATTGAATTGATCGTTTGTGCAAAGTCGATTGAAAAGAACACCATTCACCCAACAGCCAATTTAGAGCAAGTTGGCGAGGACTGTGACCCGAAAATGGACTTTGTGCCGGGACGGGCCCGTGATGCAAATGTGCAATATGCACTCAGCAATTCACTAGGATTCGGCGGTCACAATTGCAGCTTAATCGTCGGCAAAGTATAATTGCCGGCACAATATAAAATGATCAATCGCCCCGGTCTTAAAAAGTCGGGGTTGTTTTTTGTCCTGACATACACTACATTGAACACATGAACCTGATCTGGTCACAATATGCCGATTTTTTAGACCAAATGACACTTCACTGGGCCTTAATTCTACTCCCTGTGGGATTGGTGATTTTAATAAAGGGTGCGGATTGGCTTGTCGATGGTGCGGTAGCTGTCGCGAAACATCTGGGGATGAGTCCGCTCATTATCGGGCTGACGATCGTCGCCATGGGAACATCCGCACCGGAAGTAGCAGCCAGCATCAAAGCCGCCATAAAGAACTCACCCGGCATCGCCGTTGGAAATGTTTATGGTTCCAATATCGCCAATCTAGCCCTTGTAGGCGGTTTATGTGCCATTATTCGCCCCATCTCAGTCCCGCGGGCAGCGCTTCGACGCGACATCCCTTTAATGCTGGCAGCCGCGTTACTGTTATATGGCATTTTCTGCATCAGCCGGTCACTGGAGCTCAACGAATCCCGATGGTATGCTTCTTACGCAACCGGCTCAAGTATTTTTATGCTGGCTCTGTTTGTCGGTGTCATTCTTTTCATGATTCACTCTGAGCGGATGCGTGTCAAAAAAGACGCCCATCTGCTCGAAGAAAAAACCGCAACCGTTGAACACGCCGCGCCGCATCAACCCAAATCTCTTTGGGCCAGTTTATGCATCATATTCGTCGGCCTGATCTGTTTGGCAGAAGGCGCCGATTTGACCGTTGAGACAGCTAAGGTTATCGGCCGCCATGCGGGCTTAAGCGAGATCGTCATCGGGGCAACCATCGTGGCGTTTGGAACCTCCCTGCCGGAACTGCTGACGTGTCTAATTGCGGCCTTCAAGGGACATGACGATCTTTCCGTTGGGAATCTGGTCGGCTCAAATATATTCAACACGCTGTTGGTGATCGGTGCATCGGGTCTTGTCAGACCCTATTCCGTCGCATCTGATCCTCAATTGATCGGAGGGTATTACTGGCTGATGATCTTGGTACTGGTCATTTTTTCCGTCATTGCCCTTACGTTCAGAAAAATATCAAAACCTGCCGGCTTGCTTTTGTTTCTGTGCTACGCCGGGTATATCGCGTACAGTCTGGGCGCTTTCACCAAATGATATGACAACCGGGAAACTTAGGGCTGCTGTTGCTGCTGCTGTTTTTTTATTTGCTCGATGAATTGAATCTCCTGCTTTTGTAATTTTTCAAACAGGTCCGGCCGCTCCACC
>CALETL010000216.1 GCA_937920485.1 uncultured Phycisphaerae bacterium | reverse complement strand
CCGGGATTATTGGATGGAAAGTCTTGATTCTCACTGAGAGCACAATCTTTCTTTCGTGAGGCCAGTACGTTCTTGGCCCGGTTGGCGACGCATACCGAAAGATACGCTTTCAAGCTGCCGGTCAGTCGGAAACTGCTTATATTCTCGGCAAATTGCACGAATACATCCTGCACCGCGTCTTCGGCGGCGTGTACATCCCGCAACAGCGCAACGGCGACCTTGAACAGCATTTCCCTGTACTTTTTATAGAGCCGGCAAAAGGCGTCCCTGTCGCCGCGTTTACATCGATGTATCAGCCGTTTGTCTTCCATTCAATTCCTGATTCAATTGCGAAACGTTTCTATGAATATAACAATTGAAAAGCACAAATGGGTCTAAAAAAACAAATATTTTTGCTCGAGGCCATTTAAGTTTATGTCGCCCATTTGGGGCTTTAAGGTGCCAAGGGTTGTAATCTACCCGTTTTTTTCTGGACAAAATGTTTCTGGTTCAAGATAATCTTTCAAAAAGGAATAAAGACAATCTTATACTCGAGGGAGGTTTACAATGCCGAGTACAATAAATGGAGTGGGTACCAAGTATTATGGCAAGCGTAATTGCTTTAGTTATGACAATTTTTGCTCGCACTGCAATCGTTATGTGAATTTATCTTCTTATGACACACGAGAGTGGTTTGTTGTCCTGTTTATTCCGATTATTCCGCTGGGACAAAAACGTATCATCGATTTCTGCCCATCGTGTACGCGGCATCAGCCAATGCCCCTGAAGAAGTACCTCAGGGCCAAAGACGAAGATTATGCCGAAGCGATGGAGAAATACGATGCGAATCCGAATGATCCGGAAGCAGTGGCTGGATTGCTCGGGATTTTTGGGGCGTATCAGGATATGGAGCCGTTTGAGGCCCTGAAAAAGGAGGCGGAGAGCGAATTTGCCGCAGATTCAACGGTTCAAGCTGCTATCGGATCTGTCTATTACAATTATGGCAATATGGAGCAGGCCCGGACTTATTTTGAGAAATCACTGGCGATGAAAGACGACGAAGGCGTGCATGAAGTTCTGGGTTTTGTTTATTTGCGATTTTCTGAGGAGGACAAGGCGGCAGAACATTTTCGACATATCATCGAGAAACGCACTGTAGACAAGACGAGTTATTTATTTTCCCTTGTTGATGGCTATCAAGGAAAGGGACGCCATCAGGATGCGATTGAATTAATGGATGCTATTATCGATATCGATCCGTCAGTCGAAAATGACAAAAATTACAAAAAGACACGCAAGCTGTCAGAGAAGAACCTGGATTCATGCAAACCCACCAAGAACAGGCATTTTGTACGCGCTGGAGGCAGTGGGGCCGGGCGGACACCTGTAAACGCTAAGAAAGCATGGTGTATTGCGGCGGCAGTGATCCTTTTGATCCTCCTGATTTATACAGGCGTTTCGTTTTATATGGGAAAAAATGCGAATGTGTATCTGGTCAACGGACTTACCCGAACCTATGACGTCATGCTTGACGGACAGACCTATTCCATTCCCCAATCTGCTTATAAAAAAATCAAGCTCTCGGAAGGAACGAAGCAACTGACTGTTTCAGATGCAGATATTTCGATTACGTCTGAAATGATTGAGCTGCGTTCATCGTTTTGGAAACGACCGTTTCTGGACAGAATCTATGTCATCAATCCGGATACGGTTGCTTTATTGCAATGGACGAAAGTCTTTTATGCCGAGGTAGTCAGCCGGGCGCCCGATCCGGTATGGAAACCCCATGTCGGGCAGATTCTGTATGCTTTTGACGGGATCCAGTTTCCGTTTAAGGCATTTCCCGATGAAATCTCCACGTCCGATTCCGGTTCCGGCTCGGAATCGCGAGTGCAGGTGTCAATGGTTGAAGAGCGTGAAATACCTCGTGAACAATTTCCGTTTGTGATTGAGCATTATATTGGCTTTGAGGCGAAAATTGACTACCTGAAAAAATGTTTGTATTACGAACCGGACAACATAAATTATTTATATAATCTTTATACACAAGCCGATCCCGGAACTTTTATCGAGACGGTACGTCCCGGATTGGACGCAATGCCGGTTCGGATCGAATGGCATCGACTGTATCAGACTAAAATAGAAAGTTACAAGCCCGAATATGACTTACTGCCAGAGTATAAACAGCGTTTGGATAAATCGCCGGATAGTTCGGAGTTGCAGTATCTGTATGGGCGAATATTGAACGAGGATCGTCAACAGGCCCTGCAATGGTTTAATAAAGCTACCGAAGCGTCCGAACCTTGTGGGTATGGTCACTTTGCACTCGGATATGACGCGATGATGGCCGCTGATTTCAAAAGTGCTTTGTCGCATTTTGAACAGGCGTTAAAGATTAAGCCGAACAATCCATTTTTCTGTGATTTATATTATGAAATGCTTGTTGCTGACAATCAACTGGATAAAGCATGTGACTACTGCCGCCAACAAATGGCGCAAAACAGCGATAATTATACGTGGATGCAGGAGCATGACGATCTACTGAGGCAGCTTGGCCGAAACGAAGAAGCTGACAGGGTATTTGAGCAATGGTGTCAGCAAAACAAAGACAACTATTCAGCGGATGACTTTAAAACTTTGCAGCTGTCGAATCAACTAGGTAGTTTTTATCGAGAGGGTGATTTTGATGCGATACGGCGTGTCATTGGCGAACCCAACCAACTTGAGGATCAGGTACTGCTTACTTTACATAACAGGGAAACCATTTCCGATGAATTGATGGCACAGGCCGATTTTTTCTCTCCCATGTGGAAGCTGCTTTTTTATATCTCAGAGAGCCAGCTTGGCAATAAGGACAACGCGACTCTCTTTTTGACTGAGGCGGCAAAGCAGTTAAAATCCGGCGGATACGATCAGAGATATGCGGCAGATTGTTTGAGCATGGAAAAGCAGATTGATGAGCAAAAAATCTGTTGCCTGGCAATGGAAGTGCCGTTAAAGGCAGTAACTCTGACGGCTCTGGGGATTAAATTTCCCGAATATCGGGGACGTTTTTTGGGTTTGGCAAAACAGTTGAACTATAAAAAGGTTTTCCCCTGTCATTTCCTGAATTCCATCTATGATGAATATTCCGAACAAGCGGTGTCGAATACGGAAACCGAAGCCAAACAAATCTAAAGCCCTCCTTGAAACTTTCGCGGTATTGGGGTAAAATTCGCTTTTGTGTGTAATTATGTATGGTTTTCACAGGTGAAAGGTCCTCTATGACGACACGACAGGCGGAAACACGACGATATTTAGTGCCGTTTAATACGGCTTCGACACAGCAACTCTTTACCGATTGTCTGGTGATCGGGGCTGGGATCGCGGGTCTGCGGGCCGCGCTGGAAGCGGCTGAGCATTGCAATGTGACCCTGGTCTGCAAGGGAACCTTTTCCGACAGCAATACCTGGAACGCACAGGGCGGCATCGCCTCGGTACTCGCCAAGACCGACAGCTTCGAATCGCACATCGCCGACACACTCAAAACCGGCGGCGGCATTGCTGACAACGCGGTTGTCGAACGGGTGGTTA
>CALETL010000215.1 GCA_937920485.1 uncultured Phycisphaerae bacterium | reverse complement strand
GGCGAAGAGGCGCTTTTGAAAGCAGACAGCCATGTGTATGACCTGATCCTGATGGATATTAAGATGCCGAAAATGGACGGGTACGAGGCCACGAAACAACTTCGTCAAAAAGGAATTCAAGCACCAATCATTGCCCTTTCAGCTAAAGTCTTCGATGGCGATGAACACCATCAGATATCGACGTTGTTTGACGGGTTTCTGACAAAACCGGTGGATAGTAAGAAATTGTCTGAAGCGCTTAAAAAATACATCAAAAGCCTTTCAGATGGGCAGGAACAGTCGTCCGAATTATCGGATACGGATTTGGCTGCACGAGAAGAAGCGGTGGTCGTTGAATAAGAAAACTAATACATGGTAGATAGGTGAAGCTGTGTTTAATAAAAGACAACAACAAGGTTCGGTGTTAGCGATTAAGGAAAATCTGCTTTTCGGCGACTGGCTGATTCAGCAAGGCTGCATTACTGAGGAGCAGTTGCAGTTTGCGCTGGAAGATCAAAAAGAAAACGGCGGTCGGATTGGGCAGGCCTTGGTCCGTTTGAAGACCCTGCCGGACAATGAGCTGACAATGCAGTTGGCGGACTATCTGGATTTTGAATATGTTTCTTTAGCGGATTTTTCGACGATTGACAAAGACGTGGCTCGCAGCATTCCCGAAAATATCGCAAAGCGGTTTTGTGTGCTGGCGATCGACGAACAGGAGGATCAGGTTGTAATCGCCATGTCGGATCCGCTGAATGTGATTGCGGTGGATACGGTGTCTGTGAAGCTGAAACGCCCGATCAAAACGGTTCTGGCGTCTGAAGGCGAAGTGCAGAAGGCCATTGAATATGTCTATCACGGTACGGATGTAGAGGAACAGCAGATTCGTGATCTGGTGGAACTGGAAATCAGTACCGATGACGATGACATGCTGGAAAACGCTTTGGAGATGGATACGTCCATGACGGCGGAGGCCGAGGAGGCACCGGTTATTCGGTTCGTTGATCTGATGCTTAGCCAGGCGATCAAAAGCCGGGCCAGTGATATCCATGTTGAGCCGCAGGATAAAACCATGAGTATTCGGATGCGCATTGACGGCATGTTAACCGAAATGGTTCCGCCGGCACGAAAGATGCAGGCAGCGGTTCTTGCACGGATTAAGATTTTGTCTGAAATGGATATTGCCGAACGCCGTCTTCCACAGGATGGCCGATTTAAGATTAAACGCGGTCGCGGAAAAGAAGACATTGATGTTCGTGTCTCTGCGCTGCCGACAATTTATGGCGAAAAGATCGTGATGCGTATTCTCGATAAAGGGGCCGTTAATCACGACTTGAATACCTTAGGAATGGAGCCGAAACTGTTGACAGAGTTTAAGGCGACGCTGAATCAGCCGCATGGTATTGTCATTGTGACCGGCCCGACAGGAAGCGGAAAAAGCACGACACTGTACTCAGCGCTGAATGAGCTGCGCGATCCGCATCAAAATATCAGTACCGTTGAAGACCCGGTGGAATATCGACTGAGCGGGATTAATCAGACACAGATCAAGCCGGTTATCGGGCTGTCATTCGCTTCCTGCCTGAGAACCCTTCTTCGGCAGGATCCGGATATTATCCTGATCGGCGAAATTCGTGATAAGGAAACGATGGAAATTGCGATTAAGGCGTCACTGACGGGCCACCTTGTGTTAAGTACGTTCCACACAAATGATGCTCCCAGTGCCCTGAGTCGTCTGGTTTATATGGGCCTGGAGCCGTATCTGCTGGCTTCCTCGTTAAACATGATTCTCGCGCAACGGCTCGTGAGAAAAATCTGTGACAAGTGTAAAGAGCCGGTGGAATTATCCGATGCGCAAATCCAGCGGCTCCAATTAAGCCCGGAACAAGTTGCCTCAGCAACATTCTCTCAGGGGAAAGGGTGCACCGAATGTGATGGTAGCGGATATCGCGGACGACTTCCGATCTTTGAATTTTTGGTGATGGATCAGGATATCCGTGGGGCCATTGCCACTGGCGCCAGAGAAACAGAAATTCGTACGATGGCCCGTGAAAAAGGATACGGGGGGTTGTTGGTCAGTGGCGCTGCACGGGTGGCGGATGGACGCACCACCGCCGAAGAAATCCTGCGGGTGACTTACGCGGACAATATCGTTCAATAGTTTTACTGGACGGTGTATTTGGATTTCGTTATCGGACGGGGCTGTAGTTCAATCTCAAAATTACCATCTTTTATTCCTTTTTTCGAATTCCGGGCGAATCCAGTAATAGGAAAACCCATGGTAATTTGTGAGTTTCAGGGATATTATCGGATTTTTTCCATGTAGCTAATGAGGCCTATTCAAGTCGGAAAAATTTTCATTTCTTCAAAAACCCCCCTTTCAAAAAAGACGAAATAACCAGCAGTACGCTAATCATTTATTTAAAGGTTTTTACGATGAAAACATTTGAATATGTTGCATGGGATCATTCGGGTAACTGCAAAGAGGGAACTCGGCAGACATCCAGTCAGGACGAGTTGCTGGCTTATTTGCGAAGTCAGGAACTTACCCCTGCCGTCATTAACGAGATTTATTCGGGCCAACAGGAAAAAAAGACAGAGATTCGATTCAGAAAAGTCAAGTCTGTCGACTTGGCCACCTTCTGCTGGCAGCTCAGTACGATGCTTTCGGGGGGACTGTCGATCACCAGTGCGATACAGACTATCGCTGACGAAATTGCGAATCCGTATTTTGAGCACGTCTTAAAAAGCATGGCGGATAAGATCGAAAAGGGAATGTCGTTCACTGACAGCGTTCGGCAATATCCGAAGGTTTTCAGTAAACTTTGCTGCGCGATTATTATGGCGGGTGAAACAGGCGGTTCCCTGGTGAAGGCACTTGAGCGCCTGGCCGAACATTATGAGAACAGAGATAAACTGATCCGTAAGGTTCGCGGCGCCATGGCGTATCCGGCATTTGTGGTTGGATTTATTGTGCTGATCGTGATTGTTCTAATGACACTGATCATTCCGCGATTTTCACTAATGTTTGAGGAATTCAACGGAGAACTACCCGCATTTACACGAGGTTTTATGGCGGTGTATGACGCCATTAAACACAATATTTTCTACATCCTGATCATATCGGCGGGGCTTTTTGTTGCCGCCGTGGTGTATGGCAAGACCAAGAAGGGTCATGAAAAATATTGTCAATTGGCTTTATCTACACCGGTGTTCGGGAAAATCATCCTTATGGCCTTTGTTGCGATGTTCTGCAAGACGCTTGGAACATTGATCGGTGCCGGCGTTTCGCTACTGGACGCGTTCAATATCCTTGCGGGGATGACCAATAATGACCTTCTTCGAAGGGGCGTCCTCGAAACACGGGAGAAGATGGTTGAGGGTAAAAATATTTCCAAAAGCATGGAAGAAGTCGGATTTTTCCCGGGCGTGGCAATAAAAATGGCCCAGATCGGCGAAAACAGCGGTTCGTTATCAACGGTGATGGAAAAAACCAGTGAATATTACGAAAAGAAGGTCGATGGGCTGGTATCGATGATGCTGGGGATGTTGGAACCGGTGTTGATCATTACAGTGGGCGGGATCGTTTTGGTCGTGATTTTGGCGATGTATCTGCCGATTTTCTCAATGTCGGTATAAATATTAAAAACAGGATTTTCCAGGAAAACCCGGTTAAGTCGGGCTTTTGATTAGACGAATTTGTGAAATGAGTGCTGCCAAAAAGGCAAAAGCCTAAAATCTAATTTAGTATAGGAGAAAGAACATGAAGGTAAAAGGTTTTACATTGATCGAGTTGATGGTCGTTATTCTGATCGTCGGTATTCTCGCTGCGGCATCAGTGCCGATGATGCGAGGTCGTATTGATTCGGCCAAGTGGTCCGAAGCTAACGCGACAGCCGGTACCATTAAGTCTGCGGTTCGGGTGTACTTTGCAGAGCATGCAGCGTCTCCGACCGGCGTTCTCAGTAACGCGACGACACAGGCGTTGCTGGGTTTCACTGCTGCTGACTTGACTGGCACCTATTTTATTCCGGGCAACTACAATATTACCGGTGTCAATGCAAATGGCCAGGCAACCGTTGCAGTAACCGGCAGCCAGTCCAATGCTCCGACGGGCACCAAGACACTGAGTGCCACCGGTACCTGGAACTAAGCAAAAAGACAGTTTATGTGTACAAGGAAGCAGAGGAGGTCAGCCGGCATCTCCTCTGCTTCTTCTTTGTTTATTCGGTGCAAAAAGCCGACAAAGGATGTGTTCATGGAACATATTCAAAAACATTATATTAAAAACAAACGACAGGCCTTTCCGGGCAGGCGGGGGTTTACCCTGGTCGAAGTGATGATCTCTATTCTGATCGTCATGATCCTGGCCACCGGTGCCATGGGGTATCAATACGCCTCGACCCGTGATGTCAAGGTGTCCGAGGTTCAGGCCTCCGCTGCTCGCATCGGGATGTTGCTGCTGGAAAGCTGGAAGGGCCAGCAGGGCGATACATCGTTTGACCCTGTCGATACTTTTAATTCAGAAATGACGATCCAAACTTCAACGATTGGCCCGGATGTGCCGGATGGTTCGATCGGGGCACCTCTGGTGAAACTGGGATCCTATGAAATTATTCTTAAAAATGTGCATTATTATGTGACCTTATCTTATGACGGGGCATCCACTTCAGAACCGATGATCCTGAATGCCACAGTCACCTGGAGGCGGGATTATGGGCGGGGCGAGCTTGAAGGCGGCGAGCTATTTGTCCGCTATTCCACTTTCCTTGTCTCTTATTAAGGAGATGCCCATGAAACGGAAATCTCAATCAACTCGAAACAATGCATTTACCATGATCGAAGTTGTCGTGG
>CALETL010000214.1 GCA_937920485.1 uncultured Phycisphaerae bacterium | reverse complement strand
GGCCGGCGCCAAAGTATTCCGGCATGGGCTCGCCAACTGATTCAGCACGGAAAAAGGCCGCAATCCACAAACCGATTGCTTTGCCGACCGATGCATCCGCTTTGAGGGTCCATTCACATGTCCGCATCGCCATAAGTTCGTCAAAATAATTCTTGTTGACTTCCTGACGAACCAGGGCCATTTTTTCCGGATCCCAGAACCAGACATTGGCAAAGTCAAACTCTGCCGGAGGGGCCTGTGAATCGTTCTGGTCATAGTAGTTCTCTCCAAGACGGAAGAACAACTCAGCCGCAGGCATCTGCAAAGCTGCTGCATCAATCTGCTCGATCGCATTGACGGCCTGTGCCTTGAGCACTCCGGAATCAGAGTTTTCAATAATATATTTCAAATACGGCAACGGCTCATAATGGCCGATCTTGCCGAGAGCCCGAATGACCTCAACCTTGATCGCAACATCGTCCATTTGTAAGGCGGCAGTCAACGGCCGAATTGCCGGACGACCAATCTTCGGCAAGGCATCGGTAATATAGGCCATTTCATTTTTTCGATCCGGGTCGGCTATCGCAGCAAGCATTTGCGGAATCGCGTATTCGCCGGCATTTTTAAGCCGCTGCTCAGCCGCGATCCGGGCTCTGATCGTCGTGCTGAGACGCTGAATCTCTTTCGAAATGATCTTCGCATCCGTTCGACGGATATAGCGCCCCTGATCGATCAGTTCGAGTATCTTGCCGCTGATCTCACGCAGTTCCTCGCTGTCCGCATGCATCTTCAGCAGCAGACGATACTCTTGTTGATTCTCTTCCTTTTCCGCCAGATCCAGCAACAGCGTCGGGTCCGGCTGACTTTCGATAATCAATTCGGCGTGGCTCTTGGCAAGCTCATAACGGCCAATAGCGGTATAATGTAAAAAATCGTGCCAGTTTTCTTCTACTTCAGCAGCCGCTTCAGCAGCCATGTCAGCAGCAGCCTCATCAGCCGCCGCGTCAGCAACCACGTCATTAGGCTCATCAGCAACTACGTCATTAGCCTCGTCAGCAGCATAAAGCATTGAACAAATAAGCAACCCCGCCAACATCACCCATCTCAAAGAATGTTTGTCTCTCATTGATAATCTCCAAAAAATAAGTCCGGTCACACCCTGTAAATACGGCCTAAGTCTATACTTCAAAAACGGTTATGTCAATAGATATAAACAGACCGAATGCATCCTCTCCATTATAAAGATTCAAGAGATTATGTCAATCAAAAAGCCCATAGGTCCGCCCTGAGCAGAGCCAAAGAGGAATCCTCACATCCAACACCCCTATCTCCCTGCATACCCATATACCTATATAGCATTACGTTAATTGTAATCCAACGGTTTTTTGCCCATTTTTTGGCGGAGGTCGTTGTGCATCTTGTGCAGGGTTTTGTTGAATTCTGTGATGAATTTTTCTTCACCGATTTCCTTGATATGGTCAGCGGGAATGGGCTTACCGTACATAACGCCGACACGACCGCCGAACTTGGGGTATTTCTGTCCTCGAGGCCAACGCTCAAAGATGCCATCGATGACCATCGGCAGCATGACCGCGCCGCTACGGCGAACCAACAGCGAAAAACCCGGCTTGGTCTCGTCGATTTTACCGTCCAGCGTCCGCCCTCCTTCCGGGTACAGACAAACGATGTGGCCGTGTTTAAGTACGTCGATAATCGCCCGCATGGATTTGATACCCACCTGTTCCTGATTGATGGGAATCGTGTAGAACGAATCAATCATCCAGCCCCAGAACCCGACAAACAGGGTGTCGCGCGGAACATAATAGAACGGCCGCCTTAGCCAACCCTGGCACAACATAATATCGAGAAAGCTTTGATGATTGCTTAAAATCAGAACGGCGCCATCCTGCGGAATATTCTCTTTGCCGTAGACTTTGACACGATACATCAGCCAGACAATGCCGACCGAGATAAACCGCCCGAACTCATGCCAGATCCGGCGGGCGAGCCCATTTTTGTTCTTGACTTCAGCCATGCCTTTTATTGATTACCTCCAGCATCCTGTTGACGACGCCCTCGGCATCCAGATCCGTTGTGTCAATATGAATCGCGTCGGGTGCCGGTTTCAAGGGGCTGACCGTTCGGCTTTCGTCATAGTAATCCCGCTGGCTCATTTGCTCGTGCAATGTGTCAAAATCCATTTCTGTGCCGGCAGCTTTGAGTTCCTCGTGACGCCGCCGGGTACGCTCTTTGGAATCAGCAGTCAGGAAAAACTTAAACTGCGCCTTGGGGAAAACCACCGTGCCTTGGTCACGGCCCTCGGTCACGACTTTGTCAAACTGTGAAGCAAACTTTTTTTGCAGCTCAACCAGCCGAGAACGCAGCGGCTGTTTTCCAGCAACGTATTTGACATTCTCGGTGATGTGCTGCTGGCGGATGGTTTGTGTTTCATCCTCTCCGTCGACAAAAACCTTTAAGACGTCGCCTTCATGCCGGAAGTCGAACGTCGTGCGATCCATGACATCGAGAATCGCCTGCAAATCTTGTAAGTCCGTCCCCTGCTGCATCGCCGCGACCGTCACGGCGCGATACGTGGCGCCGGTATCCAGAAATATACCACCCAGCTTTTTGGCGAGCATCCGCGCAACGGTGCTCTTGCCAACCCCCGCCGGTCCGTCAATTGTAATGATTAAAGAAGAGGTCATTGGCCACTCCCTGAAGATTCTTTCTGACAGCCGCAGTCATTGTCCTCGCACGGGTTGGCGTTATCATCCCGGCGGATGGCAACGATGCTTGTGTCATCGGTCTGGCTGGCCAGTCCGACAAATCGCCGCCGATAGCCGAGAATATTATGGATAAGCCGGTCCGTCGAGCAGCACGGGCATTGCTTCAGCGTTTCAATCAGCCGGTCCCTGCCCCAGGTCTGCCCTTCAAAGTTCATGGCATCGATCAGGCCATCGGTATACATCAGCAAGACATCATCCTGCTTGAATTCAATCGTCGCAACCGTGTATTCGGTCTCCGGCAAAATCCCCAGCACCAGGCCACCCTTGTCCAGTTCGATTATCTTATTATCACGCAGCAGCAAGGCCGGCTCATGGCCGCAACTGCAATATGTCAGCGTATTCTTTTCAACATCGATCCGAGCTATAAAAAACGTAATAAACTCGCCATCGCGGCATTCATTGCATGCCACCCGGTTAAGCCGCTGGATAATTTCATCCATGCTGTGCCGGCCATAGCCGCCGTCCGCATATGTCCGCAATGTTCCGCGGAACATGCTCATCATGATCGCGGCGGGAATGCCTTTACCAATGACATCGGCGATGCCGGCAACTAATGTTTTTTCGCCAACCTGAAGAAAATCATACAGGTCACCGCCGATCTGGTAGCAGGGCTTGTAGACAGCTGCCACATCCAGCCCCTGAATGCACGGTGCCCTTTCGGGAATCATCCGCCGTTGAATAACGCCGCCCAGACGCATCTGTTCGGCCATTTTGGTGCCTTCGATGGCTCTTGTGTACAAACGGGCATTGGTAATGGCGATCGCGCACTGACTGGCGACCAGCCGGGCTATCCGAATTGCATCCTTGTCAAAGCGTGCCGGTTCGGGACTGTAAATACGCAGGACGCCGATCGGTTTGTCCCTGAACTTCATGGCCACGGTTAACTGGCTGATGAGACCCTCGTTCCTGGTCGCTTCGGGATAAATGATGCGACCGTCAATCCGCATATCGTCAATGACCACCGCATCGCCCTGAAAAGCCTGTTCGATAACCGGGTCTTTGCGAGTCACCGGGCCTTTATTGCGATAGGTCTCACTGAGACCGTAGGTGCTGCGCATGTTCAGCTTGCCGACGCTTTCATCCAGTAAGCGGATGGAGCAGGCGGTGGTGTTGGTGACCGTTACCGCCGCTTCTGCGAGCCGGTCCAGCACCTCCTGGAGCGAGAAATCGCCCGCCACCAGCGTCGAAATCTGATATATCTGCTCCTCAAGCAAGCTTTGTTTTGGTCCTGTTTCGCCCATAATGGTCTAAAATCCACGTTTTTGCATTTCTAAAGGGTGGTTATTATACAGAATCCAATCTAAAACAACATACTAAAATCAGGATACCATCGTTTTACTTTTCGTTTGGATGGTAAAAAATATTGAAAAAAGATGTTGACAAGCTGGTATACTGTTATATATTATACTACAATAGGAGTTAATGCTATGTATATAGATAACTGGCAAACACAACTGAGAAAAGGGATGCTGGATATTGTTGTCCTGAATCTGCTGAGCCATGGCCCCTGTCACGGCTATGAACTGGTGCAGCGGATGAAAACGATTGAGGGGCTCAAAATTCGGGAAGGTAATGTCTATCCGATCCTGGCCCGGCTGCAGGAGGAAAAGCTGGTCGAAAATTACACCGAGCCCAGTGCGGACGGACCACCCCGAAAATATTTCAAAGTGACAACCGCCGGACAGCAAACACTGGCCGATATGAATGGGCATTGGGAGCAAATCATCCAGAGCATTCGAATCATTCAGAAAGGAGAGATTTGATGAGTTCTGAATATCAGCAATGGCAGGAAGTCAAAGAGAATTACCTGAAACTGATTGAGAAAAATTTGGCACGGGTTGATCATCCGCAGCGGTCGGAAATCCTTGCCAATGTTCGCGAACACCTTGACAGTAAGTATGCCGAACTTTTTCCGGAACAAAAAAACTGGGAATCGTTTCAGCAGATCATTACCGAGATGGGCCCGCCGGAGGATTATGCTGAACTGCTGGATGTAGAACCTTCCGAGAAGAAAAAATGGTCCGGCATTAATGAATTACTTGCGGTTATATTTGTGATCGTACTGGCGGCAGTCGGGAGCTATCTGGTTTATAACGCGAAAACGAATCTATCGCAGCAACCGGTTATACAGAAAACAATTATAAAAAATGCTGAATTTGAACTAGACAAACATGTCTTGGGTCAATGGAGATCAGTTGATTTTGTGAAGTTAATTGATGATTTTGATCCATCGAAAAAGAACTGCCAGATGGAGCTTTATTTAG
>CALETL010000213.1 GCA_937920485.1 uncultured Phycisphaerae bacterium | reverse complement strand
AGTATCATTTATCGGATTACTGAGGATGTCAAGGCGGCCATGCTCGGCTTGCTGGAGCCGGACCATGAGGAACAAACACTGGGTCGCCTGATTGTACGCAATACGTTCAAGGTTTCGAGCCTGGGAACGATTGCCGGATGTTATGTGACCAGCGGTTTGGTGAATAAAAACGCTAAGCTGAAGCTTATTCGTGATAATATCGTCATCAAGGATAATTGTGTGATCGAATCGCTTAAGCACTTCAAGGATGATGTCCGGGAAGTCAAATCCGGCCTCGAGTGCGGGATTAAGATCGCCAAATTTGATGACGTTAAACTTGATGATGAATTTGAAGCCTATGAAATCGTGGAAGTTGCCAGGACGCTTTAGTCCGGTACGACACCGGAGATATCCAGATGACCTCCAGAAGACAGCAAAAAATTGCACGGGCGATTCGGGAATCGGTTAGTAAAACGATTCTGAATCGATTAAGTGACCCGCGCATTACCGGTCTGGTGAGTGTGACAGAGGTGGATGTTTCGCCGGACATGAAAAACGCGACCGTTTATCTGAGTATTCTGACGCCGGATGAGCGAAAGGCAGGTATGACATTTGATGCCATTTGTCATGCGATCGGACATATCCAGCATCATCTTGGAAGTGAACTGTCGGGGAAATATTGCCCGCACCTGCGGTTTGAAAAGGACCAAAAGGTCAAGAAAACATTAGAAACACTGCGACTGATCGAACAGGCCGAACATGAATATGCTGAACATCCTTTGCAGGAGATTACGGAACATCCGGAAAAAACGGAAGAATAATGATAGGGACTTTTTATGAAGGATAGTAGAAAATACAGCCCGAAAGTAACCAAATTATTTAAGTCGCTAAAGCGTAAGTCGGCAAAACACCCAATGCCACAGTACGATGATCCGATCAAGGCGGTTATTTTTGCATTGGTCAGTGAACATGTGACTGAAGCGGTTTCGGCTCGCATGTACAAGCGTATGATCAGGCACTTTGTGAATTTCAATGATTTACGTGTTTCGCGCAGAGAAGAAATATTGGATGTTTTCGGAGATTCATTTGAATCAGCAGATAAAGTCGCTGCTTCGGTCACGAAGGTTCTGAATACAGTTTTTGAAAAAAACGATAAGGTGAGCTTGGGAGCACTGACTCAGGAGGGAAAGCGACAGGCACACAAGGAGTTATCTGAGGTCGAAGGCGTAACACCCTTTGCCGTGAGCTACTGTTTTCTGACAGCACTGGACGGTCATGCGATCCCCCTGAACTCACCGATGCTTGAATATCTGCGCGACAGTGAACTGGTGTATCCGACCGCGACCGATGCAGAGATCGCCGGATTTCTGGAGCGGCAGATTGGTGCATCCGATGCGTATGATTTTTATATGCTCTTGCGGCATGAGGCCGAACAGGCAAGACCGGCTATCAAAGCAAAGAAGGCGGTTGCGAAGAAAAAAGAAACGAAGACAAAGACTGCTGCTAAGAAGAAAAGTACTGTGAAGAAAAAAGCGGCGACCAAGAAGAAAAAAACAGTAAAGAAGAAAACCGCCAAAAAGAAAACACCTAAAAAATAAAAAAACAGTTCATCCTTTGAGCGAAAGGAAAGAATTTTGTCAGAGAAAGTGCTGAAATTAGGAATCCCGAAAGGCAGTTTGCAAAATGCCACCTTCGATTTGTTTGAACGGGCCGGATTCAATGTGTCTGGTTTTGAGCGCAGTTATTTTCCCCGCATTGACGACTCCGAGATTCAGTTGATACTACTGCGGGCTCAGGAAATGAGCCGGTATGTCGAAGATGGCGTTCTGGATGCTGGTTTTACCGGATACGACTGGATACAGGAAAACAATTCGGATATTCACGAGGTTTGTGAACTCCAATATAGTAAGGCGACCTCGAATCCGACTCGCTGGGTGCTGGCTGTTCCGAATGAGTCTTTTGTTCAAAAGGCCGAAGACCTTGAAGGCGGCATCATCGCGACCGAATTGGTTAATGCAACGCGGCGTTTCTTTGAACAGAAGAAGGTCAATGTCAAGGTGGAATTCAGTTGGGGTGCGACCGAGGTCAAGGCACGTCTGGTAGACGGCATCGTGGAACTGACCGAGACCGGTTCTTCTATCAAAGCCAACAATCTGAAGGTTATCGACACGCTGATGACATCAACGACGCGGTTTATTGCCAATAATGCCGCCTGGGCCGATGACTTCAAGAAGCAGAAGATTGAAAGCATTGCGATTCTGCTGAATGCCGCGCTTGACGCCAAGACGCGGGTCGGCTTGAAGATGAACGTTAAAACGAAGAACCTGGATGCGATAATCAAGTTACTTCCGGCGGAAAAAAGTCCAACTGTTTCGTCGCTGGCCGATTCGGACTATGTCGCACTGGAAATCATTGTTGAGGAAAAAGTGGAACGTGAATTAATTCCCCAACTCACACGCGCGGGGGCCTCAGGCATTTTTACGTATCCGCTTAACAAGGTGATTCATTAAGGGTGTTGTAAAGTAAAGGGTAACATTTATGGCAGGACATTCTCATTGGGCGGGCATCAAGCATAAAAAAGCCGCCAACGATGCAAAACGTGGTAAAGTTTGGAGCAAGATCGCTCGCATGATTATTGTCGCCGCAAAGGCCGGCGGCGGGGACCCTGGGCAGAATCTGACCTTGCGATATGCAGTGGATAAGGCCAAGGCCGCTAACATGCCCAAGGATACGATCGAAAAAGCCATCAAAAAAGGCACCGGCGAGTTGGGTGCGGTTGAATATGTCGATGTGCTGTACGAAGGATATGCTCCCGGCGGCGTGGCGATCATGGTTGAGGGACTGACCGACAACCGCAACCGCACAGCTCCGGAAATAAAGAAAATCTTTGAAAAACGCGGCGGCTCGATGGGCGCCAGCGGTTGCGTCAGCTATATGTTTAAGAAAAAAGGGCTTGTTACCGTCAAGGCGGATGCGGCGGACGAAGAGACGCTCATGGATATCGCGCTGACCGCAGGAGCCGACGACCTCGAAAACACCGGCGAGATTTATGAGATTACCTGTGAGCCGGAAAGCTACGACCAATTGAAGGCGGCACTGGAAGAAAAAGAAATTCTGCTGGAAAGTTCGGAGCTTTCGAGGATACCGGACAGTACAATTCCCGTGGCTGATGCGGATACCGCCAGAAAGATCCTGAATCTGATGGAGGATTTCGAGGACCACGACGATGTGCAGGAAGTTTTTGGAAACTTCGACATCCCGGACGATATCCTAAGCCAGATTCAGTAATCGAGCGCGGGTTTCCATCCTGCGCAAAAGCGTGGAGCGGAAGCGACACGATAACGGGATATAGAGAAACCGCGGATTTCACGGATTGGCGGAGGTTTTCTACCACGAAAATCGTGATGGT
>CALETL010000212.1 GCA_937920485.1 uncultured Phycisphaerae bacterium | reverse complement strand
GAATTAGGGCCGATGCCCGAAAAATCAACAGGATAGGATTAAACCGCAGCCGGCGGTATGTGGTATAGGCAAGAACTAAAGGAACAAACGGATTGTGTTTCCTGACTTTCTCAAAGCTCGATATTTGAATCATATTGCGATACGCCGCTTTTATTTGCTTTTTATTATCATTCCATTGTTGTTTTTTTCTGCTTGCGGCTGGGATGAACCTGCGGATAAATCCGAAGAGGTTGTTCTGAATCAGCGCCTTCGCAGTAAAGTGCAAACTCTTGATCCGGGGAATGCGGGTGATTCTGCGTCGAATGCGATTTGTCGCGAGATCTATGAGTGCCTGTATGCTTACCACTATCTCAAACGCCCCTATGAACTAACCCCTCAGACGGCAGCTGGAATGCCGACGGTCAGTGATGATGGTCTGGTGTATCGCATTCCGATCCGAAACGATGTGTACTTTCATGATGACCGGTGTTTTCCTGAAAGCAAGGGGCGTTTGCTGGTGGCTCAGGATTTTATTTACGCCTGGAAGCGGATTGCGAATATCAAGGTAAAAAGCAAGAACTGGTGGATTTTTGATGGTAAAATCGTCGGACTGGATGAATTTCGTGAATACTCAAAGACCTGCAAAAAGGGCGAGGTGGACTATGATTATCCTGTTGAGGGGTTGTCCGCCGAAGGTGATTTTACGCTGGTGGTCAAATTAAAACGCTCCTGGCCGCAACTTGTTTACTGGCTTGCCTATGTAGCAACCGCACCGATAGCCAAAGAGGCGGTGGATTATTACGGTCCGGATATTGTCAGTCATCCGGTGGGAACGGGGGCGTTCCAGTTAAAGCAATGGCATCGCGGTATCTATCTGGAGGCGGTGCGAAATCCGAATTATCAGCACATGCGTTTTCCGGCCGATGGAATGCCTGATGATTCTGAGGCGGGTTTACTGGCTGATGCCGATAAAGAGCTGCCCTTTGCGGACCGTGTGATCTGGCGAGTTGTCGTTGAAAGCCAGCCGCGATGGTTGCTTTTAATGCGGGGGGATATTGATATCAATACGATCCCGAAGGACAATTTTGGGCAGGCAGTTTCGATGGCCAGTGAATTAACGCCGGAAATGAAAGAACGCGGCATGAAGTTGTTGCTATTTGATGAGCCCGGTACTTTCTGGATAGGATTTAATATGAACGATCCGGTCCTTGGTAACAACAAGCCGCTTCGACACGCTATCAGTCATGCCGTTGATCGGGGTAAATTTATTGACATTATTCTAAGTGATAAAGGCAAAATCGCCCACGGATTCATTCCGCTGGCCATGGCCCGGTATGACGAAACGATTGTGGAGAATTCACCGTCGATATACGATTTGGATAAAGCCAGACGATTGCTGAAAGAAGCGGAGGCCGTTCACGGCGGGCCCATTCCAAAGCTGCGGCTGGCGATCGGCAGGACGGATACCGTACAAAAACAGACCCTGCAGTTTTTGGCCCGTTCGCTTAGTGAGATCGGATTGAAGGTTGAAACGGAATTGTATGATTGGCCGACATTTCTGGAGAAGATGCTGAACGGTCAGCACCAGATGTTCCATTCCGGCTGGATTGCGGATTATCCGGATGCGATGAATTTTCTCTCTGTCTATTACAGCAAAAATGCACCGTGGCCCAACAGTACGAATTACAATAATCCGGAATTCGATGCGATTTATGAGCAGGTTTCGGTCATGCCGGACAGCGACGAGCGAACGGCCCTGTATCACAAAGCTCAGCGAATTGTGATCGAAGATCTACCTTGCGCCTTTATTTATCATCGTGTTGGATATATAATACACCACGGCTGGCTGGGCAATATCAAGCCCGATGCCTACCACCCGGATACGAATGGGTATGGTTTGTTAAAATATTACAAAGTGGATACAAAAAAAAGAGACGAATACAGGAAGCGGTTTAAATAGTTTTGAGTTCTTAGTTCGTAGTTCTTAGTTAAGGAAACGGCCTGCGGCCGAAAATGTAAAATACAATGAATGGATTCAACAAAACATATCAATTGGCACGTGTGATTGCATTGTGCCTGCTGCTTTTACTCACTCCCGGATGCTCCAAGAAAGACGGCGAAGAAGAAACAAACTTAAATGTTTGGCGAAGGCCATTATTTGTAAAGATACAGACATTAGATTGTGGTAATTTAAGTGAAGCTTTTTCCGCAGCAGTCGCTTCGAATATTTATGAGACACTCTATGATTACCATTATCTCAAACGTCCCTTTGAAGTGATTCCTTTATTAGCGGAGGGCTTTCCTCATATTAGTGAGGATGAATTAACCTACACTATCAAAATCAAAAGGGGAGTTCTATTTCAAGATGATCCCTGTTTCCCTGATGGCAAAGGGCGTGAATTGGTAGCAGGAGATTTTGTGTACGCTTTAAAGAGAATTGCTAATGTTAAGTATTTGAGCCAGCGATGGTCTTATTTTGATGGGAAAATTGTAGGTTTAGATGAATTTCGTGAATACACCAAACAGTTTAAGAAGCAATTTGATGTTGATTATTCAAAGGAAGTCGAAGGCCTTCAAGCTGTTGATGATTATACCGTGCAAATCAAGCTTGTTAAACCATGGCCCAAACTTCAACTCGTATTGTGTTTACCATTCGTAGCCCCGGTTGCGCACGAGGCGGTTGATTATTATCAAGAAGACATTATCTATCATCCGGTGGGGACCGGACCTTATAAGCTCAAAACATGGCAGCGAGGGGTTTATATCGAACTTGATCGAAATGAAAATTGGCGGGGCGGCGTGTATCCTTCTGAGGGAACTTTCGGTGACGCAGAAGAAGATTTTTTGGATGATTCTGGCAAACCGCTGGCAACGATAGACCGAATATTCTATCGGGTTATTGAAGAATTTCAACCTGCCTGGCTTTTATTTAAGCGTGGCGAATTAGAATGGATGCAGACGTTTAAGGATAATTTTAGCGAGGCCGTGAATGCTGCAACGCTTGAAGCGACTCCGGAAATGACTGAGCGTGGTCTTGAATTGGTTCTTTATGATGATCCAACAGTCTTTTGGGTCGGATTTAATATGCAGGATCCAGTCTTGGGGTCCAATAAACCACTTCGAAAAGCAATTAGTCGAGCAATTAACAGAGAAGAATATAATGAGTTGTTTTTTCATGGTGTGCATAAAATCGCTTATGGATGCATCCCTCCGACAATGGCAGACTATGATCCTAATATTGTCAATACAGATTACGCTAAATATGATCTTCGAGAAGCCCGGAGTCTGGTTCAAGAAGCAGAAAAGATACATGGAGACCCCATTCCAGCTTTAACATTGGCCAATCCCGGAAGCGGCGTTATAGATCGCCAAATGGGTCAATATATGCAAAAAACTTTTGAAAAAATCGGCTTACAACTAAAAATTGATTATATGGATGGGCCGACTTATTGGGACACTTTGAATAAAGGTAAGCATCAGATGTTCTCCAGTGGTTGGGGGCCGGATGTCCCCGACACATTGGATAGCTTAATTATCTTCCATACAAAATCATGGGGATATGGCAGTAATCATTTTTATTATTCAAACTTTGAATTTGATAGATTGTATGATAAGGCCGAATCAAT
>CALETL010000211.1 GCA_937920485.1 uncultured Phycisphaerae bacterium | reverse complement strand
GAAGCAGGTCTTCGTGCAGCAGAAACAGGTAAACGGGTTAATATCGTTCAATAATCACACGAATAAGGTAGTTTATGAAAAATTATGGACATGGAAAATCAACCGGCATCGAGCAAACCGCTTCAGGTTCTATCGAAACCGGCTTTGTTCTTGAGGATATGGTGATAAGCGATTTCGATGCTGACATTTTGCGGCAACTTGCCGAAAAGGTGGCCGCCATCGCTTCTTCCGAACGAATGAAAGAAGTAATTGCAGCATGGAAAGCACTTAATGACCTTAATCCTGTCCGCCCGGTCTTTTTCTGTGACCCGGAAAACGGATGGAACGAGATAATCACCGAGTCTCAGATGCAGTGTAAGGGCGTTCTTGCCAGACGATGGGAAATGGTTTTACGTAAGAAGATATTCTGTAATGACGAGATGCAGGACGACACACCCATTGAAGTTTTTTTTGACGTCCCGTATACAGTCATGCCTGACGATTGGGGGCTGTCAGCAAAGTTTAAAAAAACACAAGTTGATGGCTCTTCTCATTGGGACAGCCCCATTGAGGATTATGCCAAAGACCTTGACAAGATAAACCTTCGCGAACCTCGGTTAGATTATGAAACCACCGACGCATGTTTGTCAGAAACCCAGCGTGTCCTGGGTGACACCCTCAGCGTCCGTTTGAAAGGAACCTGGTGGTGGTCACTTGGCGTTACGATGCCGTTTGTCTTTTTACGCGGCCTTGAGAATTTGATGTATGATTTTTATGATTATCCGAATGAGACCAGAGAATTACTCAATAGAATCTCATCGGGACATTTACGAAAACTCGACTGGTTAGAGCAGAAAGGACTCTTAAGTTTGAATAATGACGCCACATATGTTGGCTCGGGAGGATATGGTCTTACCGACAGCCTGCCCTCCGCAGATTATTCGGGAACCGTTCGATGTAAAGATATGTGGGGATTTACCGAAAGTCAGGAAACTGTTGGAGTTTCATCTCAGTTGTACGAGGAGTTTATCTTTCCGTATGAGAAACCAATTATGGATCGGTTCGGTTTAACCTGTTACGGCTGCTGTGAGCCGGTCAATGGCCGATGGGATGTAATTAAAAAGCATCACAATCTACGCCGCGTATCCTGCTCTCCATGGGCGGATTTTGAAAAAATGGCAGAGTATTTGAAAAATGATTATATCTTTTCTATGAAAGTTAATCCGGCCGATGTAGCAATAGCCGAACCCGATTTCGAGAAGATCCGCAAAGCCCTTCGCCGCAATCTTGATATCACCAAGGGCTGTGTCACAGAAATAATCATGAAAGATAATCATACAATAGCAAACCGTCCTGAAAATTTAGTTCGGTGGTGTCAAATTGTCAGAGAAGAAATTAATGCTCTATGAGGGTTTTTGTACGAAGAAAAACAGATGTAGACATATGATAATTAGTGTCGTTGGCCGTGGTCTGCCCGACCGCCTGAGTTGGCGGCTTACACCGGTCGGCAATCTCGCATATATCCTATTTACCGGACATAATACGCTTTTTTGATTGAAAAAGCTGAAATTTTCAATCTGGAGCAGTATGTTATCAAATTTGTTCAAAATTTTTCACTGTGTAAAATTGAAAGTAAAACGTAAGAACGATACAGTAATATAGAAAAAATGAGACCTCTGAAAAACTTATTTTTTTGCAATATCGTCGCCTTTGAGGGCGTCTTAACATACCGTGCTCTATGAAACAGGGCCGTTTTTCAGAGAACCCCATGGTCATTAAAAAAAAGAGGTCAGAAATATGCCATTTTTAAAGCGCTTTTGTGTGTCTGCTTTAACCCTTTTGTTGTGTCAACCAACGGTACACGGGCAATCGCCGATTCGTGTCTTGATTTACAGCGGCTCCAATAACCATAACTGGAAAGAAACGACGCCCCAGTTAGAGCGAATTCTCAAAAGCGATCCGAATTTTCAGGTCACTGTCACCAATCATCCGGAAAACATCGCAGCTGAACAGCTTGAAAAAGTCGACGTTATCGTCAGTAACTGGAATAATTTTAAAAAGCCGGATCTTCAATGGCAGGCTTCAGCACGTCAGGCATTTTTAGATTTTGTCAAAAACGGCGGCGGCCATGTAACGGTTCACGCCGGTGGAAGCAGCTTCAACGACTGGACGGACTACCATAAGATTGCTGCATACTGGGCTACGAATACCAGGCACGGACCAAGGCATGAGTTTAGAGTAAAACGTACCTCTCAGACAGAAAGCTTCGTTCAGGACGTAGACACCTTTGTTACTCAAGATGAACTCTGGAACAACGCAGGTATTCCTGAAGACAGTATCATACTAATGACCGCTTTCTCAGCCAAAGATAAAGGCGGCAGCGGCAAAGATGAGCCGATTCTGACCTACAAGACATTCGGCAAAGGACGATGTGTAAATCTCTTGCTGGGGCACGACGCAGAGGCAATGAGAAATCGGGGATTTGAAATGCTTCTGCAACAAAGCGTAAAATTTGCCGCTGGACACAAAATCGTTGAAGGCCTGGAGTTTCAGCAAACCAATGATTCCGTGGCATTGATTAAAGACGGCAAAACGGTTTGGCAGTTCAACTACGGCAAAGATCAGACCAAGCCGTATTTTCACCCCCTGTCATTGACAGACGGCACCGTGCTGACATGGGCATCCCCACCGGACCATCCCTGGCATTATGGCTTATGGTTTAGCTGGAAATACATCAACGGTGTCAATTATTGGGAAGAGGATCGTAACACGGGAAAACCCGCCGGAATAACTGCTTGGGATAATGTGAAAGTAAATACAAGTCAAGTCGGTTCAGCAAATATTTCCATGGACGTGTCTTATCATGAACCCCAAAAATCAGCACTGCTTACTGAAAAACGAACCATCGAAATTTCAGCCCCTGATGATTCCGGCACCTACACCATCGATTGGACCAGCACATTTACCGCCGTTGCAGACAAAGTCGAATTAAACCGCACGCCACTGCATTGGGAGGAAAATGGTAAATCGTGGGGTGGCTACGCAGGACTGTCCTTTCGTGCCAACAAGGAAATAAAGGATGCTCAATTCACGGGAACGTTCGGTAAATTAACACTTATTGACGGTCTTTTTCGATACAAAGATGTTGCAGTTGAGTACTCCGGAACAATTAACAATAAAACGTTTGGTGTAACTATTCT